>JAEZDL010000197.1 GCA_023418095.1 Bacteroidota bacterium | reverse complement strand
ATTTCACGCCAGCGCCGATCGTAAATGCAGGACAGGATCAGATCATCTGCGCGAACAATGCGATCGCTTCACTGAGCGGATCTGTTTCGGCTGGCGCAACGACGGGGATCTGGAGCACGAGCGGAACAGGAACTTTCAGTTCTTCTACGGATCTGAATGCGACCTACACGGCGAGCGCAGCGGACATCAGCAACGGCCCGATCACACTCACGCTTACAAGCACGAATTTCGGGAACTGCGTTGCGGTGAACGATCAGGTGACGATCAGCTTCAGTCCGGCACCGGTGGTGAACGCTGGCAATGATGTGAGCGTTTGCATCAACAATCCTGCAACGAGTTTGATCGGAACGGTGAGTGGTGGCGCGGCCACGGGCACTTGGACGACCACCGGCGACGGCACTTTTGCGAACGCGAATTCATTCAATACGATCTACAACCCAGGTCCGAATGATCTCGCGAATGGATCGGTGCTGGTGACCTTGACATCGACCAACTTCGGCAACTGCATCGCGGTAAGCGACAGCAAGCTGATCTCTTTCGGCAACGGTCCCACAGTTGACGCTGGAGCCGATCAGACGATGTGCGCCAACAATGTCATGCAGCTCGCTGGATCTGTCTCGGGCAGCACTTCCACAGGAGAATGGAGCACCAGCGGAACGGGAACGTTCACTCCTTCGATTACCGATCTGAATGCGATCTATCAACCTAGCGCTGCGGATACGACAACTGGGTCTGTGACGCTTACCTTGATCAGCACCAACAACGGTGGTTGCAACGTTGAAGGCGATCAACTTACGATCGATTTCACGCCAGCACCGATCGTGAACGCCGGATCGGATCAGATCATCTGCGCGAACAATGCGATCTCTTCACTCAGCGGATCGGTCTCGGCTGGCGCAACGACCGGGATCTGGAGCACCAGCGGAACGGGAACCTTCAGTTCTGTGACCGATCTGAATGCGATGTATGAGCCAAGTTCAGAAGATCTTCTGAACGGTGTTGTGATCACGCTCACTTCAACCGAGAACGGAACATGTGTGGCGGTCTCCGATCAATTCACCATTTCCTACATCAAGGAGCCCACGGTTTCCGCAGGCGCCGATCAATGGGTGTGTGTGGGTGACAATGCGCAACTCCACGGCACCGTTGTGAATGGATCTGGAACAGGAGCGTGGTCGACCTCCGGAACGGGCACTTTCTCTCCCTCGGCCGCAGAGGTGAACACCACTTACATTCCTTCAGCTGATGATCTGAGCGCTGGCGGACTTCAACTGGTGTTCACATCAACGAACAACGGGAACTGCCTGGCGGTTTCCGATACGTTGCAGTTGAATTTCAGCCTTCCACCTTCGGTTTCCGTCGGTGTCGATCAAAATGCTTGCGATAATGTGCTCATCGATCTCGGTGGATCGGTCTCGGGTAGCACAACTACCGGGATCTGGAGCACCACGGGCGATGGAACTTTCATTCCTTCGGAAACAGCATTGAACGCACAGTATCACCCTGGGCCAACGGATGCCATCACGGGTGACATTGTACTCACGTTGCAGGCGACCAATGCATGTCCCATGCAGGATGAACTCGTCCTCACCGTGATCGCCGGACCTTCAGCAATTGCGGGCAATGACGTTACGATCTGCACAGGCCAAACCGCCGTTGATCTTTTCGGTGAGGTAGGAGGAACCGCTACCACTGGGCAATGGAGCACCCTGGGCGATGGAAATTTCGCGCCATCCGTGAATGATCTGAATGCGATCTATCAGCTCGGAACGACCGATCTCGCAGCAGGTGAAGCGATCCTCATCCTCACCACTCTTGATGATG
This sequence comes from Bacteroidota bacterium, assembly GCA_023418095.1. Taxonomy (GTDB): domain Bacteria; phylum Bacteroidota; class Bacteroidia; order Flavobacteriales_F; family PHOS-HE28; genus PHOS-HE28. The sequence goes on along the minus strand of JAEZDL010000197.1, from coordinate 6,136 downwards.
GTGTGTGCAGTGCATCGCACGATACACTGATGGTACTGGTGAACAATGTTCCCGAAGTGATCGCGGGAACTGACACGACCATCTGCTCGACGAACGCACTTGTATTGAACGGTTCGGTCAGCAACGGTGGTGGTTTATGGACAAGCAACGGAACAGGAAGTTTCCTGCCGGATGCTAATTCGATCGATGCGGAATATCATTTCAGTGAAGAGGACAAGCAGGCTGGATCGGTGCTCCTGACCTTGAGCGCAACAGCTTCGTGTTCGCCGGTGGCTGATACGATCGAAGTAACGTTGATCGCGCCTCCGATCGTTGATGCCGGAACCGATCAGTCCATTTGCGCGAACGCTGTGATCGACCTGGATGGATCGATTACATCGGGAACAGGTACAGGGATCTGGAGCACTGTGGGAACCGGAACATTCACCGATGATCCAGAGGTTCTGCAGAACGTCTATCAACCTAGCGTTGACGATGTGGCAAACGGAAGCGTAACCCTCACGCTCACTTCCACCGGTGATGTTCATTGTGCATCGGTTACGGAGCAGATCACCATCAACTTCAACAATGGTTTCACGATCGAAGCGGGCGAGGATCAGTTGATCTGCAATGCTTCCCAGACCGATCTTGCCGCGACCATTACCGGTGATGCTTCGATCACCTGGATCGGTGCCGGACAATTCACTTCGATCACTGATCTGCAAACGCAGTACACCGCGACCCCGGAAGAGATCACCGCGGGTACCGCAACGATCATTCTGATCGGAGAAGAGAACAATGGCTGTGGAATTTCGAGCGACACACTATTCGTGAACTTCGGTGCCTCTGCATCAGTTGATGCCGGTCCTTCGATCGGCCTTTGCGCCGGTTCAACATTGGTGCAACTGAACGGATCGGTCTCAGGTTCTTCTTCAACAGGCATCTGGACAACCAGCGGCGACGGCCAATTCCTACCGGATGCCACAACGCTTGATGCGATCTATGAGTTGGGTGCGATGGATCAGATCAATGGCGTGCAGTTGACGCTCACGTCCACCAACGAAGGTGAATGCGGTCCCACTTCCGCAGATGTGCTCATTACCATCAATGCCGGTATCAGCGTGGAAGCCGGAGAAGATGTTTCCGCCTGTCTGGACACGCCTGGCATCACACTTTCAGGGTTGGTGAGCGGCGCAACAACAATGGGCGTATGGTCCACTGCGGGCGATGGTGAGTTCAACGAGAATGCAGTTGAGATCAACGCGGTATATCTCCCAGGTCCTGGCGATATTCAAACCGGAAGTACATGGGTCTATCTCACTTCAACGAATAACAACGGTTGCGAAGGTGCGATCGATTCACTCCTGATCAGCCTTCTTCCAATGCCTGAAATGATCGCGGGTGAAGATGTTACGATCTGTCCGAATTCCTCGATCGAACTGGTCGGGACAGCAAGTAATACCACTACGGCCTTCTGGTTCAGCCTTGGCGGAGGATCGCTCAGTAACGACACCAGTATCGTGGCCAGCTACCAGTCGGTTGCGGCTGATGCAGGACGGACGATCACCCTCATTGTACAAGGATGGAATGGTTGCGGTCTTGTGGAGGATACGCTCCTCGTTACGGTGATGGATACGCTTGCAATGGATGTTTCCTACACCGCCGAATGTGGATCCACGGAGGTTGTGTTCACCAACAACACGATCGGTGCAGAGGATCTCACCTGGTCATTTGGTGATGGCGCGACTTCCCAAGAGGCAGGACCGATCCACACCTACGCGGCCAGCGGAAATTATGAGGTGATCATTTTAGCGACCGACCAGAACGGTTGTGAAGCGAGCGACACACTTTCGGTGATCGTTCCAGCAGTTCCGATCGCATCGTTCAGTGCTGATCCATTGGAGGTCGAGTTGTACTTCCCGATCGATCTGGCGAGCACTTCAACGAATGCGGTCGCATGGGATTGGAACATGGGCGATGGCACTACCGATGTGAGTGGCGAGATCGTACAACACGTGTACAACGAACTTGGAACGTACCAGATCGAATTGGTGGTAACGAGCGCAAGTGGCTGCACGGATACGGCAATGGTGAGCGTAATAGTCATCGAACCAGATCAGCCCATAGTACTTCCCACCGGCATACCCACGGCCTTCACGCCGAACGGTGATGGTGCGAATGATGTGTTCCTGGTGCGCGGCGGACCGTTCGCGGAATTCCAGTTCAACATCTACGACAACTGGGGCGTACAGCTCTTCAGTTCCGATCAACAAGCGATCGGCTGGGATGGCAGCTACCGTGGAAAGGAACAGCCCGGCGGCGTGTACATCTACACGTTCAAAGGAAGAACGATCGACGGAAAAGAAGTGGACATGGCTGGTGACATCAGCATCATTCGTTGAACAAGGGACCGATGAAAAAGGCACTACTCAATCTTAGCGTGATCGGATCTTTGCTTGCCGGATCGCTCTCCGCGCAGGACCATCACTTCTCGCAATACGATGCTTCGGGCGTTATCCTGAACCCTGCGCTCACCGGCATGTTCGGGGCAGGCTCCAACGACTTCACCGCCGGTCTGCAGCACCGCGATCAGTGGCGCGGACTTGCGCGCAACCCGTTCACCCGATCGGCGGCGTGGTTCGAAGCGGCAACAATGGAACGTTATGGATACGGTGCCTACGTTGTGCTTGATCGCGCTGGATCCAGCGGCTACGGCACATTGAACTTCATGGTATCGGGCGCGTACGACATCATCAGCCAGGAGCACCGCGACCAGCACCAACTCACCGCCGGTCTGCAACTCGGGCTCATGCAGCGCAGTTTCGATCCCGGCGGATACACGTTCGACAGCCAGTACACAGGCACCGATCAGGTCTTCGATACCAGCCTGCCAAACGGCGAGAACTTCGTGCGCACATCGCTGATCGGATTCGATGCGAACCTCGGGATCGCCTACGTAAGCTTGAAGCAGGATCAGCGGGTGCGACCGTTCGGTGGATTGATGTTCGCGCATCTCACCCGGCCTCGCCAGTCCTTCACCGATCAAATGGATCGCACGCCGATCAAATTCGCCGTGCATGGTGGCGCGGAGATCGATGCTGCTGAAAAACTCACCGTTACACCGGGCTTACTCTTCATGCTTCAGGCCAACGTCACCCAGTTGAACGCGAACCTGCTTGGTGCATACCAACTGGGTGAAAGCGAATACAAGCTGCTGCTCGGTGGCGGTTACCGCACCAATGATGCGATCATCATCCAGACCGGTCTGCAGTATCGCACCACCACCATGCGCCTCGCATACGATCGGAATATTTCCGGTTTGAAGAACTACACCGGTGGAATGGGCGGACTGGAGATCTCGGTGGTCTACGGTGGAATGTTCAAGGGAAAGCAGCCGCCCAAGTAGATCATTCCGCCGCCTATCCGATCGGTGTACAATTCTTCGATCCAAGGTGTGATATTCGATCATGCTGCGGATCGATCGGCTTCCCAAACGCAACTTCGTTCTCTCCGATGGGAACACGGAACTCGGTCGCTTGATCTATCCCAGTGGTTGGAGCGAAAAAGCTGAAGTGTTGGTGCCGGAAGGTGTATTCCAGATCACCGGCCAGAAAGGTTTTTGGGCCACCGGGTTCACCGTGAACTTCAATGGTCATGCGGTGATGGAGATCACGTACACCTGGAAAGGTAGCGGTAAACTCGAGCGGCCCGGACAACCGGAGCGATCACTGGAATACAAACCGGTCTCGTTTTGGAAACAGCGCTTCAAAGTGATCGATCATGCTGGCCGTGAACGCATGATCTTACAAGCGAAGCACAACTGGAAAAGCATCGATCCCGATCATATCGTGGAGATGATGCACGAACCTCCGATCGAACCGCTGGAAGTGCTCGCGATCATCCATGCGATCAATATGGGATATCGGAGATCGGTCTGAAATGTAGGATCTACCTCACCTGCCGCGCCCGCTCCAGCCCGCTGCTCACATCCAGTACCGCCCGATCGGTCACCGCGAAAACACGATCGGTCACAGTCGGCTTCATGATGAAAAGTCCGGTGTTCGTGCCGAAGGCCGGCAACAACGCCTGCTTCTCACCAAAAAGGAAACACGGCATCCGCATCGATCCGTGAACGAGTGCCTCCAGCTTCACGCCGGGATGCACATGCCCGCTGATCACATACGTGCCCGGCCGATCCGCCGGTTCGTGCGTGAACACGAACGGCCCTTCCTCGATCGTATCGGTATGCACGTTCAGGCACGCATCATCGTAGCGCCGATCGGCGAGGATGTCGTGGTTGCCCATCACCAGGTGGATCGCGATCTCCTGCGCCATGCACCACGCCGCGAAGGTTTCCCATTGCCGGTTGTGCACGCTGTGGAACAGATCGCCGAGCAGGATCAATCGCTCCGGACGGAATTCCGCGAGCAACCGATCGAGCCGTGCCAGCGTTGCCTGATCGGATCCCTCGGGAAGCGGGATGCCCGCCTTGCGGAAATGCGCTGCTTTGCCCAGATGCAGATCCGCCACGATCAACCACCGCATGCGCGCCCAAAACAAAGCGCGGTAGGGATGGAGCAGCAGCTGTTCGCCAGCGATCTCAAGGGTTGCAGGGAGCACGGGGCGAAGTTAGGGACGTGCGATCAGATGATCAGAAGATCAGATGATCAGAAAATGAACAGCCGTGGCGGTGTTTCGTATTATATCCTATGGATCTGTCCTATGCCAATGCCGTGCATCGAAATAAGCAACCGTCATAGGACATAAGACTTGGAAAAATTGTCATCCTGAGCCCGTCGAAGGTTGGGCGAATTCCTGTCAGGTCGCGTCTCCGGCTGCAAGGCCCGGCCTCAATTCTGGTACCTCAATTTGATCATTGGATATTGAGAATTGGATATTGATCATTCCCGTGGGCCGGGGCTTTCCGCCTGCGCCGCTTACGCAGATCCGGTGAGGGCTTCGCAAGCGCGCTTTCCGTTCTTTACCCCATCAGCTCCCACTCACGATCCGGGAAATGATCCCTTTGCGATCGGTGAACTCGGCAAGCAGCACGCCACCGATATGAACGATCACGAACGGCACGAGGTAATAGATCGAAAGTTCGTGGATCGACTCAACGCTCTTCTTCACGCTCTTCGGACCGAACTCGATGATCAGACCGGTGACCAGCGAGATCGCGACGCAGATATAGAAGATCACGTACGTCCACTTCTGGAATTTCTCCTGGAATGTGTACCGCTCGTTACGCGGATCAGGGAATTTCATGCGCCGGGTGGACCATAGTAAAGATCGCAGCGTGAACAGGCCAACGAGAACATAACCCGTGTACACATGCCATTTCCACATCGGTTCCCTGATCTGTTTGGCCAGCACGATCAACTGATCCTGCGGAAGCTCCACACCATTCCGATCCAGATGGTCTTTGATGATCGCCGCCGTATTGTCCCGGTTCAGCCAGGTGAGCCGCAGAAAGATCGTAAGCAGCAGAAAAACGAATGCGATCGCGATCGCCCAATGAAAGATCCGGTACCATCTGGAATAAGCTTCAGTCATGGCATGTGATCTTCATGGATCGCACGATCCGCGAAAGTGCGATCGAAGATCGGGATGCGTTTGTGCAAGGACCTATGACGGTCGTCATATGCGGATGAACGGTTGGGCGAATTCCGGTCAGGTCGCTTCGAAGCCTCTTCTGAGCGAAGTCGAAGGGGCTGCAAGGCCCGGCCTCAATTCCAGTACCGCAACTTGGTCATTGGATATTGAGAATTGGATATTGATCATTCCCGTGGGCCGGGGTTTTCCGCCTGCGCCGCTTACGCAGATCCGGTGAGGGCTTCGCAAGCGGGCTTTCAGTTCTTCAACACGATCCAGCTAAGGACCTAACACGAAAAGCTAATTCCTTCCCTTGCATCCACTACAATAAAGAAAGATCATATCATCGATTGAGGTATCTCCGAATTCCTTGGCCTGTAAAAGATCAGCGCATGGACCTTCCAAACAGTCGATCCGTTTACCTGTCCTTTCGGCTATTGGAAGTTTGTTGATCTTCTGAACCCCGCGATTTGCATAAGCTTCCATATAGTCAGGTCTGAGTTCAATGGCTTTATCCAAGTCGGCAATTGCTCCATCTGAATCCATGAGATTGCTCTTGGCTGTT
>JAEZDL010000130.1 GCA_023418095.1 Bacteroidota bacterium | reverse complement strand
GTATTCCATCGGTCTTCGATCGTTGCAGATCCGCGAAGCGCACGCCCAGCGTGAAGGTATTCGATATACCGGCCAGATGCAACTGCGAATAACCGTAACTGATGTGGATCTTGCTCACGCGAAGGCCAAGCCCGAAGCTGAGGCCGGTGATCGCAGGCTTGTCCGGCAGCACGAGTTCCTGCCTGCGGCGATGGTTGTAGCCCACGCGCAGCATGAAATTCCGGCTCAACAGGATCTCCACGCTGGGCACCAGATGGAGCATCGCCTTCTCTCCCTTCGTGATCTTGTCCTCGATCGCTTCACCGGTGGTGGGATCGATCTGCTGCACTGCGTTCGGATCCTCGTAGGTGAGATCCCACTTCTGCAATTGCTCCAACATCAATCCCAACCTGAATGGAGCATGTTTGAATTTGTACGTGGTGCCGATCTGCACCTGGAATGGAAGTTTTTCGCGCTGATCGGTGAAGGGCGATGACTGGTAGCCGATGTTCCGCACCAACGCTCCCACCGTAAGCCCGAGCGATCTCTTGTGGAACACACCACCAAGGTCCATAGCCCAGGCGGTGGAGTTGTAGGTATCGTACGCGCTGGTGATGAACTTCATGTTCGCGCCTACGCTGAAAAGGCTATCCACGGGAATGCCACCACCGATCTGCACCACATATTCGCCCGCGCTGAATTCGCCCAGCTCCGATCCCGCTTCATCGGTACGCATGAACGTGCCGTAATCAACATATTGAACCGTCGCGGCCACCGTCGCCTTCACACTGTCGAAATGGTGCGCGTAGGAAACGTAACCGATGTTGATGCCTTCGAAATACGGCAGGTAGCTCAGTGCCACCTGACGGCCCATCTCCTTGTTCAGCAGGCCGGGATTGAAGATGCCCAGGTTCAGATCGGCATCATATACGGCGATGTAATTCCCGCCCAATGCGGAAGCGCGCGCCGAGCTTGGTATATCCAGGACTCGAAAAGCGGAACTTCCACCGAGCTGTGCACTGGCAGATGAAATGAGAACGGAAAGAAGAACAGCGGATAGATATCGGGCCATCGCGGTGGGAACGAAGATAGGCGGGTGGTATTGTATCACAATTCTATTTGGGCGTTCCCCGCCGTACGGCGGGTCGGGCCAACCGCTGCAAGTCCTCGGCCGCGCCGCATGGCGGGCGGCCTCCGGGCTTTCCGCTCATGTCCCTAACGCACATCCGCCCTCCACAGCAGCGACCCATCGCCATAACTGAGAAAGCGGTACTCGTTCATCAAGGCATGATCATAGATCTTACGCCGATCATCGCCCACAAAAGCAGCGACCAGAAGCAACAACGTGCTCTGGGGCTGGTGGAAATTCGTGATCAGTGCATCAGCATAACGGAATTCATAACCAGGAGCGATCAGCAAACGTGTGGTCCCGGAGAGTTCATCACCACCGGTGGATCGGATGCGATCGATGACCGCGGCAAGCGCTTCGGCCGGCTGTGGTGACCGATCGGAACCACCGTACGGTTCCCATTGATCGACCTCCATTCCATCGCCACCTTTTCCTGCCAGGATCGATACTCCATGCCAGTAGATGCTTTCGATCGTGCGAAGCGCGGTGGTCCCTACTGGGATGATCGGGCCATTTCCCACCCGATCGGAAAGTGCGACCAAGGTGTCGAGCGGGATCCGCACATGTTCGGCATGCATCTCGTGCCCGGCCATCCGATCGGCCTTCACCGGCAGGAACGTACCGGCCCCTACATGCAGCGTCACCTCGGCCCGATCGATACTTCGATCCTGCATCCGCGAGAGCATCTCAGGCGTGAAGTGCAGGCTTGCCGTTGGTGCTGCGATCGAACCTTCGTGCTTCGCGATCACCGTGTTGTAGCGTTCGCGATCACCGATCTCATCCTCGCGCGACATGTATGGTGGAAGCGGCACATGACCGATCCGTTCAAGTACTTCGGCGAATGTGAGCCGATCGGGATCCCATTTGAATCTCACCGTGTCATGATCGGTACGATCGGCCTCGAGAACAAGATCGGCGCTCTTCAGGCGAAGCGTTTCCCCGGTTTTCCAGCGACGTGCATTCCCGATCATGGCGCGCATTTCGATCCCTCCGCTGCGATCGGCCACCGCCCCGATCGGTGAACCATCGGCCGGGCCGGTCACCAGGATCTCGATCCTCGCGCCGGAATCCCGCTGCATCACGATCCGGGCATTGATCACACGGGTATTGTTCATGATAAGCAGGCTGTTCCCCGGCAGCAACGAAGGCAGGTCCCTGAAGATGTGATCGGCAATGGCGCCATCGCGGTACACGAGCAATTTGCTCGCATCGCGTTCCGCCAGCGGATGGATGGCGATCCGATCCGGTGGCAGATCGTAGGTTACATCGAGGATCGATAGTTCACGCGGATCCATCCGCCGCGAAGATCCGGGTAAAACTTCATGTGCCTGTCACATCGAGGATCTGTCGTACGATCTTTGGATGTAAAGTGCGGCCCGAATGCCAGGGCAGAACTATGCGCTCATTTCCGCGCATGTATATCCGATGACTGCCACTTGTACGGATCCATTTGAACCCGGCCTTCTTTAAAAGTCGCTCAGCATCCTTGGCCGTAAGAGCCAATTGTTTAGCCAAGGCGCACCGGCATGGTGGTGGTATACACCCTTTTCTTCATCAATCGTTTCATCTCAGCCGGTCTTAGTGTTGATGCATATAGATCGATGGCTTCCTGCATGTTCTTCATCACCTCTTCCAATGTATGAGCCTGCGTATGGCATCCTTTGAGTTCAGGCACATACGCGAAGTAGCCATCCTTATCATGCTCAATGATGACTTGTAAAGTGTGCTCCATTCGATCGATCTGATCAGGCGACCTTCAACGCATTCGCCACCTTCTCCTTCAGCAGCGCGTGCTGCACCACTTCGATCATTTCCGTGACGTACGTGAATCGCATTCCTTTCGTGTAACGCACATCGATGTCCTCGATGTCCTTGCGGTTGTCGGTGCTGAGGATGATCTCCTTGATTCCGGCGCGTTTCGCGGCGAGGATCTTTTCCTTGATACCACCTACGGGCAGCACTCTTCCGCGCAGCGTGATCTCGCCGGTCATCGCCACGAACTTGCGCACTTTCTGTTGCGTGAATGCGCTCGCAAGACTTGTGAGCATGGTGATCCCCGCCGAAGGTCCATCCTTCGGTGTGGCGCCTTCGGGCACATGTACGTGAACGTTCCAACGTTTGAAGACATCCGGATCGAGGCCGATGATATTGCTGTGCGCTTTCAGGTACTCCAGCGCGATCATCGCACTTTCCTTCATCACATCACCGAGATTACCGGTGAGCGTGAGTTTTCCTTCACCCTTTGTGATGCTGGTCTCGATGAAGAGGATGTCGCCGCCGGTCGGTGTCCAGGCGAGACCGGTTACAACACCGGCCACATCGTTGCCCTGGTATTTGTCGCGCGCGTGGCTCGGGCCGTAGATCTTCACCAGTTCATCCGTGGTGATCGTGGTGTTGAACTTCTGTTTCAACGCGATCTGTTTCGCGCGGTAGCGAACGAGCTTGGCGATCCGTTTCTCCAACGTGCGCACCCCGCTTTCATCGGTGTAATCCTCAATGATCGCTTCCAGAAGCCCGGGACCGAGCTTCAATTGTTTTTCCTTGATCCCGTTCTCCACGAACTGCTTCGGCAAAAGATGGCGCTTTGCGATCTCGAGCTTCTCTTCCTGCGTGTAGCCGTTCACTTCGATGATCTCCATACGATCACGAAGCGCCGGGTGGATCGTGCTCAGGCTGTTGGCCGTGGCCACGAACATCACACGGCTCAGATCGTATTCGACCTCCACATAATTGTCGTAGAAGCTGCTGTTCTGCTCCGGATCGAGCACTTCGAGCAATGCGCTCGCTGGATCACCATGGAAATCCTTGCCGACCTTATCGATCTCATCAAGAACGAAAAGCGGATTGCTTGTCTGCGCTTTCTTCAAACTCTGGATCAGGCGGCCGGGCATCGCACCGATGTATGTCTTCCGGTGGCCGCGGATCTCACTTTCATCGTGCAGACCGCCCAGGCTCATGCGCACGTACTTCCTTCCGAGCGCTTCCGCCATGCTCTTGCCAAGGCTCGTCTTTCCGACACCTGGCGGGCCGTACAAACAGATGATCGGCGCCTTCATGTCGCCTTTCAGCTTCAATACGGCGAGATGCTCGATGATCCTTTCCTTCACTTTCTCCAGCCCGAAATGATCGCGATCGAGAATGCGCTGCGCGTTCTTCAGATCGAACTTGTCCGTGCTGTATTCATTCCACGGAAGCTCGAGCAATAATTGCACGTAATTGTGCTGTACGCTGAATTCCGCGCCGGCCGGATTCATGCGTTGAAGCTTCGCAAGTTCCTTCTCGAAGACCTCGGCAACGTTCTGGCTCCATTTCTTCTTGGCGGCGCGCGCCTTCATCTCCTCGATCTCCTGCTCGATCGGATTTCCACCCAGCTCGTCCTGGATCGTTTTCATCTGCTGGTGCAGGAAATACTCGCGCTGCTGCCGATCCACCTCGGTGCGCACCTTGCTCTGGATCTCGTTCTTCATCTGCAGCATCTGCAGTTCGCGCGTGAGATGCGCGAGCAGCAGCTTGGCACGTTCGCGCAGATCGGCCACCTCCAGCATCTTCTGCTTTTCGGCCACCTCAGCGTTCATGTTGCTGCTGATGAAGTTCACCAGGAAGCTGGGTGAATCGATGTTCTTGAGCGCGAACTGCGCTTCAGTAGGGATGTTCGGGCTCTGCTTGATGATCTCCATGGCGAGATCCTTCAGCGAGCTGATCAGCGCATCGAACGATTTATCATCCTTTGCGGGGCGCAGTTCGGCGAATTCCTTTACGCGTGCGGTGAAGTACGGATCGATCTTCACCATGTCCATGATCTCGAAACGCTTCTTGCCCTGGATGATCGCCGTGGTGCTGCCGTCGGGCATGCGCAACATGCGGATGATGGTGGCGATGGTACCCACACGATTGAGGTCCTCGGCACGAGGCTCTTCGATCTGTCCGTCCTTCTGGCTCACCACGCCCAGCGTGCGGCTTCCGCGGTAGACATCCTGTATGAGCCTGATGCTCCGATCGCGACCCACGGTGATGGGGATCACCACCCCTGGGAAAAGCACCGTGTTGCGAAGCGGAAGGATCGGAAGTTCCGCCGGAGTGCTCTCGGCGTTCATCAATTCCTCATCCTCCGCGGTGATCAGCGGGATCAGTTCGGTCTCATTGTCCAGGACTTCTGAACTGAAAAGGGCATCGTGCGTTCTTGCTAGGTCGCTCATCGAAACGAAATGGGGCCAAGGATGTCAGCTTACAAAGATACCAACCCATAGAAGGCTTGCGGATCGGTTTTCTTCAACACTTCCGGCCCCGGTCAATGATCATGCCGCCCGGCCGATCCATGACAAGGCGTCAGGCTCACCGACGCTGTTCCAGCAGGAAAACGTGCCTTAGCACGGTGACATCAAGATCTGTGAGCGGCATATTGCGCCGCTGCATCACCCGTCTCGCAGTTTCGATCGCCTTATCGAATTCATATACGGCCGATCCATCCGATCCACCCCAGGTGAAACCCGGTACGTGCTTCAATGGAAAACCATTGCCATGGATGTTCGCCGAAACGCCTACCACGGTCCCTGTATTGAACATGGTATTGATCGCGCTCTTGGAATGATCACCCATGATCAATCCACAGAACTGGAGCCCTGAATTCACGAGTCTTCTTTCCGCATAGCTCCACACGTTCACTTCGCCATAGGTATTCTTCAGGTTGCTGTTGTTGGTATCGGCGCCCAGGTTGCACCATTCACCGATCACACTGTTACCCAGGAAACCATCGTGTGCCTTGTTGCTGAAACCTGAGATCACGCTGTTGTTCACTTCGCCCCCCACCCTGCATTCCGGCCCGATCACCGTGGGTCCGTAGATCTTCGCACCCATCTTCAACTGCGCGTGATCGCCAAGTACGAACGGCCCCCTGATCATGCAGCCTTCCATCACCTCGGCGCCATTGCTGACGTAGATCGGGCCATTGGTGGTGTTGAGGATGCTGGCTTCCACCTTCGCTCCTTCCTCAAGAAAGATCAGGTCCGGATCGCCGATCACCGTATTGAGCGCGCTTAGCGACGCGCTTCTTCTTCCTTCGGTAAGCAACTTAAAATCGTGCTTGATCGCAAGCCCGCAATATTGGAAGAAATGCCACGGCCGCTCGTAGCGGATCACATCTCCCTGGAAGATCACAGGCGTCATGTACGATGGCGCCTGCGACCAATCCTCGGTGGGAACGGATGCATTGGACGGCAGACCGAAAGCGATCGGCCGCCCGTTGTGTACGAGCACCTGTCCCGGCCGCAGATCGAGCACTGCGCTCACCAATGGATCGGTGGGGAAAATGCTTGCATCCACCTCCAGATCCATCTCATCTCGTGGTGCCAGTGGAAAGGCTTCGCTCAGATAAGGTTCCGTGCGGTAACCGATGCTCAGCCCGCTGCGCACGTACCAGCCTTCGGAGAAGCGCAGGATGCCGGGACGCAGATGACCGACCGGCCGGGTGAACGTGACCGGCAGCAGCGCTGCATGGTTGCCAGCGTCTGAAAGAATGATGGACATGCGGCAAAACTAACCGCCCCACACGGGATCGGGTCCGGGATCAACCTTCAATGCCCAGCAGACCGCAGATCCAGAACGCGATCGCCGCGAGCAACGCGCTCACCGGGATGGTAAGGATCCACGCCCAGAGCAAACGGACCGTAACACCCCAACGCACGGCGGAAAGGCGCTTGGTGGCCCCCACCCCGATTATCGATCCGGTGATCGTGTGCGTGGTGCTCACCGGAATGCCCATCTGCTCGGTGAGATAAAGCGTCATGGCGCCCGAGGTCTCGGCGCAGACACCTTCCAATGGTGTAACCTTGGTGATGCGGCTGCCCATGGTCTTCACGATCTTCCAACCACCGCTGAGCGTACCCAGGCCGATCGCCGTGTAGCATGCGAGCGGCACCCATGCCGGCATCTCGTCCAGATCGGTGGCCTTTCCTGAGGCCACCATCGCGACCATGATGATCCCCATCACCTTCTGTGCATCGTTGCCGCCGTGGCCGATGCTGAAGGCTGCAGAACTCAGCAATTGCAGACGCTTGTAAAGGTTCGCGGTGCGCGAAGCGCTCGGCGGGCGCGAAAAATCCCAGATATAGGAGATCACGAAAATGAGCGAGAACACCACCATGGCGATCCGCAGATCATTGTTCTTCAAGATGAAGAGCGAAGTGATCGCCGTGGTGACCGCGATGATGCTGATACGCAGCAGCAACTTCGGGATCATGGTGACAAGCGTGATGAATACGGAGATCACCATGCCCATCAATGGAGCAAGGAAAATGAACAATGCGATCACACCCACCTTCTGGATGTTGATGCTGCTGATATCGAACCCCGCCCCGGCGAGGGCCGCTCCCGCAAAACCGCCGATCAGCGTGTGCGAGGAACTGCTCGGGATCCCGTACCACCAGGTGAGCAGGTTCCAGGTGATGGCCGCGATCAGGCCTGCGAGCACCACGCGTAGCGTGATGTATTCCTCATGCACCGTTTTCGCCACCGTGTTCGCCACGTGGTGATCGCTGAAGATGAAATACGCGACGAAGTTGAAGGCAGCTGCCCAGATCACCGCCTGGAACGGCGTGAGCACTTTCGTGCTGACGATGGTGGCGATGGAATTGGCCGCATCATGGAAGCCGTTGATGTAATCGAACACCAGGGCCAGTACGATCACTACGATCAGCAGGGTCATCCGGAACCTAGGCGTATTTCAACATGATCGATTCGATCACGTTACCTACATCTTCACATTTATCCGTGGCGAGCTCGAGCGTGGTGTACACGTCACGCATCTTGATCAGCTGGATCGGGTCCTTCTCGTGCGCGAAGAGATGTTGGATCGCCTTGTCGTACACCTCGTCCGCCTCGTTCTCCATACTGTTGATCTGCACCACGAATTCACTGTGGCCGTTCGCCTTGTGCAAGTGCCTCAACCCCTGCACGATGATCTGCACGATCCGGCATCCTTCATTCACCAGCCGAGCGAGTTCGCGGCACGTCTCGTCCGGTTTTCCGATCCCGAAAAGCTCCAGGCTTTTCGCTGAAGCAAGGATGAAATCGGCCACATCATCGAGGCTCGTGGCGAGCGTATGGATATCCTCCCGGTCGATCGGGGTGATGAAGTTGCGCGCCAGATCGGTGAAGATCGTGTGAGTAAGATCATCGTTGGCATGTTCACCTATCTCCAGCCGTTCAAGAAGCGCCGTGCGTTGTGCGCCCGGCTCGGTCTTCATGATCTGGATCAGGTCCTCGGACATGCGCAGCACGTTGGCGGCCGATGCTTCGAAATGGAAGAAGAAGACCCGATCGCGAGGCTTGAAGAAGTTGAGCAGCTGTTCCAGTGCCATGTGTTGCCGTGTTGGGCGGCGTAAAAGTACCAGCCGCCACCGATCGGTAAGGTAGCAAAAGCCACTCTTCACCTACTCTTAACATTGGCTTAGCATTGGCGGCGATGCCCTTCCAAGTGCGATCTTGCAACGCTTTACCATGATCTACGAGTTCAACGGTTACCGGCCGGTCGTCCATACTTCTTCCTTCATTCATCCGCAGGCCGCGGTAACGGGCAACGTGATCATTGGCCGCGATGTGTACATAGGCCCGGGCGCAGCATTGCGTGGCGACTGGGGCGAGATCATCGTCGCCGATGG
>JAEZDL010000052.1 GCA_023418095.1 Bacteroidota bacterium | reverse complement strand
TCCATCGCCTTGTCGAAACGGCCCAGCGAGAGATAGATGTACCCGAAGTTGTTGTACGATGTGGCCGTGCCCATCTCGTCGCCGATCCTCAACCGCAAGTCCAGAGCTTTCCGGTGCCATGAGAGCGCCTTTTCCAACTCGCCGAGTTCCGCATACGCGATACCCAGGTTGTTGTATGTTTCCGTGAGCCCCCATTCATCATTATCCTCTTCACGAAGCGCAAGCGCTTTTTCATGGGCTTCGATGCTGGCCTTCAGATCGCCGTGCGCCATATGCATGGTTCCGATCACGCTGTGCTCCTGCGCGATCCCTTCGCTGTTGCCGATCGATTCGTACAACTTCAATGCATCGAGGTAATACTTCAATGCCTCGGGATAGTTCCCCTGATCGTCGTTGAGGAGGCCAAGGTTATGGTAACTGGCCGCTATTCCCGCAGGTTCTCCCGCAAGTTTCCGCGCGGCAAGGGCTTTTTCGTGTCGGGCTTGGGCGGCGGGGTAGTTGCCTCTGTACCATTCCACTACCCCCATGCTGTTGTATGCGTTGCCGATCCCGGTGTGATAGCCAAGCCCCTGTGAAAGGGTCAGCAATTCCTCTGCATAATGGTAGGCCGTATCCAGGTCCCTGGTCCAATAGGCGCGGCTGAGCCGGTACAAGGTGCGTGCACGTGCGGTATCCGGATCGGAGCGTGCGATCACGGCTTTCAGACTGTCCGTGTCGTGCGTTTGGGCGGAAATTTTCTGGCCCGGAACGATCACCAATGCCATGCAGATCACGATCGTGGTGAACGGGATGAAATTGAAAGGTCCAATTCCGCGGTAACGGATCATAGGGCTTCACTTGCGCAGGAACGGCCGGGCAGGCATGTATCGTTTTTGCGCAGAAAAGATAGCCATTCGTCACCAGCAACGACACATTCGGTATATCATTTTTTGATCATTCCCCGATCAGGTGGCCGCAGGGGCCCGCTAACCCGGATGCTACAGCCCTTTCCAGGGCCGGTGAACAATTGGAATTCCGCACCAAGTTCCTGGCAACGCGCCTTCATCATGCGGAGGCCATTGCCTTTTGCGATCGAATCCGCGGGCTCGAAGCCGATCCCATCATCGGCCACATGTATGCTGAAACGCTCGCGATCGGTCTCGAACGACACCTGCATATGCCTGGCATCGGCGTATTCGATCGAGTTGGCCACCGCTTCCTTCAGCAGCAGGAAGATGTGCCGCTTGATCCTTGGATCGAGAAGTAGATCGGGGCCGCGATGGATGAAATTCTTCTGTACGCGCACCGGTGTATGCTGCAGGATCCGATCGGTACACCGGCTGGCATGTTCCACCAGTTCCTTCACACCATCGTGTTCCGGATCAACGGCCCATACGATATCGTTCAGCTTTGAATGCACCTCGCGCGAAAGGCTGGCCACGCGATCCAGCGGATCGGGGTATTGTGGATCGGCACGCGATCGTTGCACTTCCGTTACGAGCATGTTGATCTTGGTGAGCTCCCGGCCGAGCTCATCGTGGATCTCCTGCGCGATCCGCGTGCGGGCCCGTTCCGATCGGTTCTCTTCCAGCGCGTTTAGCAGGTTCTGTTCCAGCCGGGCGAATTCCTCGCGATCCCTCCTGGCATTGTAATGCTGCCACACAACGGCAACGAAGCCCGCGATGGCCAGCGAACATAGCAGCAACAGGAGGGTGCCTGGCGATGGGATCATCAGCTTGTGATCTGGTGCGGACCAACACAAAGCACTCGATCCGGAAAGCGATCGGAAATACCACGAGCGTGTTATGCCGATACAATTATGATGAACGGCGGAAACGATACACGACCGATTTTGTTTCCACTGTGTCCAAGCCGCTACCTTTGCGCCCCCTTGAAAGTGTAGAAGGATGGATGGGTAGAAGAACGGGCCATGGAACAGCGTGAACAACAGATAATCGAACAGGCGGGAAAGATCTTCATGCGCCTGGGTGTACGCAGCGTGAACATGGATGATATCGCCCAGCACCTGCGCATCAGCAAAAAGACATTGTACCAGTATGTGAAGGACAAGAACGAGCTGGTCCAACGCACGGTCCAGCAGATCTGCGATCATCATCGCGCCTGCATCTTCTCGATCCGGGAGAAAGGGCTGAACGCGATCGATGAGAATTTCGAGATCGCGAGTTTCCTGGCGGGGCAGCTGGGGCAGATGCATCCATCGATCCACTTCGATCTGCAGAAGTACCATACCGAGGCCTGGGACCTTCTCCAGCGAACCGAGAAGGCCGATATCCACGAATGTGTCACGGCCAACATGGAACGCGGGATCCAGGAGGGGCTTTATCGCGAGGACCTGAACATTCCCGTGATCGCCAAGATCTACATCGCCCGGTTCGACGTCACCTTCGATGGCGAACTGTTCCCCCAGAGCGAATACAATTTCGACGACATCGTCTGGGAGCTCTACCGCTACCACATTCGCGGTATCGCGAGCGAGAAAGGCTTGAAGTACCTGATGAAGAAAGTGCAGAAGGAACGGGGCGCGAAAAAACCGATCTGACCGACATGAAAGCATATTCCCTGATCATCATCCTCTTCGCATCCATCGCCGTTGGATCGGCGCAGGGTCCCGTACGCCTGGACCTGAAGCAGGCCATGGACATGGCGGCCAAGCAGAGTTACCAGGTGCAGGTGAGCCAGTTGGAGGCCGATAAGGCGCGTAAACAGATCAGCGAAGTGCTGGCTGCGGGCCTTCCACAGATCAACGGAGCGGTCTCGTTGCAGAACTACCTGGATGTTCCCACCCAGGTGGTACCCAATTTCTTCGGTGGTGAACCGGAGCTGTTGGAGATCCAGTTCGGCGTTCCCTGGACCGCGTCGGCTGGCGTGCGTCTCGATCAGTTGATCTTCGATGGATCGTACCTGTTGGGGTTGAAGGCCGCGCATGAGGTGCGCAAGCGAAGCGACGAGGAGCTTGAACTGAACATGATGAATGCGCGCGTTCAGGCCGCTAAAGCGTACTACGGTGTTCTCGCTGCTGATGAAGGTGCAAGGCTGGTCGGCGAAAGCCTTCCCTTGCTCGAGCGGAGCGTGAACGAGAGTACGGCGATGTCCGAGGCCGGATTCATTGAAGGGATCGATGTGGACCGGTTGAAGATCGAACTGGCGCAGGCGCGCGATCAGCACATGATCTTCCAAAATCAGGCGGAGCTCGCCCGCAACTTCCTGAAGTTCGTGCTGGGGCTTCCTGTGGCCACGCCGATCGAACTGGCCGATGAGCTTCGCACCTTGATCGATGCTCCCGCTGAAGCAGCCCTCGCCGATGAAGCGTTCGATGCAGCGCAACACATCGAGAACCAGATGGCCAACACATTGCTCCGCATCCAGACGCTCAACATGCGCAATGGGCGTGCGGCCTATCTGCCAAGCCTTTCAGGCTTCTTCGCCCACCAGCAGCAATGGAACGCCACGGAATTCGAACCGTTCGGCGGGCCGATCCCCTGGTTCCCGGCTACGCTCTGGGGAGTGAACCTCAACATCCCGATCTTCAGCAGCGGTGCACGGGCGAGCCGTTATTCGCAGGCAAAGATCGCGTTGGAACAGGCGGAGATCAACCGCACGCTAACGGAGGAAAGGCTTCGGCTGGACCACTTCCAGCGGCAGAGCGATGTGATCGCCGCACAACAGCTCTATGAGAATGAAGTGGAACGCCTTGAATTGTCGAAGAACATCTTCGATCGCACCAGCCTGAAATTCACCGAAGGGGTGGCCTCGAGCTTCGAATTGACGCAGGAGCAGGGCAATTACCTGCGTGCGCAGCAGCAATACATACAGCGGGTGATGGAATTGGTGAACGCCCGTGCCGAACTACGTCGTGCCTTAGATCGATTTTGAACGCATATCATGAAGACCGCATACATACAGATCCTTTCGATCGTGCTGCTGGCCGGCTGCGCAGGTCAGGCCGGTAATGACCATGGCGATACGATGAAGGCCAAGCGCCTGGAGCGTGATTCGCTCAAGAACGTATATGCCGAGGTGGGAGTGAAGATCAAGGAGATCGAAGCCTGGATCGCCGCGAACGATACTACCGTGAAGCGAAATCTCCCTACGGTCACCGCGACCCCGGTCGTGAGGGATACTTTCCATCACTATGTGGATGTGCACGGCAACGTGCGGGCGGACAAGGCCGCGGCACTTTCCTTGCCAGGCGGCGGCCGCATTCGCAAGGTGCTCGTGAAACCCGGCGATCGGGTAAGTGCAGGACAGATCTTGATCAGTGTTGACAATGATCTTGTAGTGAAGCAGATGGCACAGGCGGAAGCGGCTCTCGATCTCGCCCGGGTAACGTTCGAAAAGCAGTCCCGGCTCTGGGAACAGAAGATCGGCAGTGAAATGCAGTATCTCCAGGCCAGGACACAACTGGAACAGGCCGAGGCCGGCATGGCCGCACTGCAGGAGCAGCAACGGCTCTCCAATGTAACGGCACCTTTCGCTGGGATCGTGGACGATGTGATGGTGCGCGTGGGCGATCTCGCCGGTCCCGGCATGCCGGTGGCCCGCGTGGTGGATCTGAGCGCGGTGCAACTGGAGGCTGATGTGCCGGAAAGCTATGTGCTCACAGTGAAGGACGAGGCTCCGGTGAAGGTGCATTTCCCTAGTATCGGCGCCACTTTCGAAGGTGAGCTCGATCACGTGGGCAAGTTCATCGATCCGGCGAACCGCACCTTCAAGGTCACCGTTCGCGTACCCGAAGCGCAGGAATACATGCGGCCCAACCTGCTCAGCGATATCAGTATCCGCGACATGAGCATCGATAGCGCGTTGATCGTTCCGAGCCGCACCGTGATGCAGGATGTGAACGGCGACCACTACATCTATGTGCTCGATCGTTCCGGCGAGAATGAAGCGAAGGCGCGCAAGGTGATGGTGGAGCGGATGAGCGAATACAAGGGCAGGATCAGCATCAGACCACGTGAGAACGGTGCGCTGGAAGGCGATGTGATGATCGTGGATGAGGGTGCCCGCAACGTTACGGACGGTCTCCTGGTACGCGTAGCAAACTCTTGAGCATGCACGGGAACGAAGACATCGAAAAGGACCTGCACGGTCCGGAGCGGCAGTTCGCGATCACAAGCTGGGCGGTGAAGAACCGCACCACGGTGATCGTGCTCACTATCCTGATCTGCATCATGGGTATCTATTCCTACCAGGTGATGCCCAAGGTGAGCTTTCCCGAGGTGGTGACCCCGGAAGTTTTCATCGGAACGCCATACAACAGCAGCTCGGTGGTCGACATCGAGAAGCTGATCACAAAACCGATCGAAAAGGAACTCAACACCATCAGCGGTGTTGACGAGATCAAGAGCACCAGTGTGCCGAACTTCAGTTCCATCAATGTGAAGTTCAATTACGATGTATCGCCCACGGAAGCGCTGCGCAAGGTGAAGGACGCGGTGGACAAGGCTCGTGGCGACGCGAACTTTCCGACCGATCTGCCCGCCGAGCCGAACGTATTCGAGATGAACTTCTCGGAGTTGATGCCTGTGATGAACATCAACCTCAGCGGCGATTATCCAATGGAGCAGTTGCACGATTATGCGAAGCATCTGGAAGATCGGATCGAGGACCTCGAGGAGATCAACAAGGTGGAGATCCGTGGCGTTCCCGATCGTGAAGTGCGCGTGAGCGTTGATCTGCAACAGATGGAGGCCCTGCAATTGAGCTTCAACGATATCGCGATGGCCCTGCAGACCGAGAACCTCACGATGAGCGGCGGCGATGTGCTCACAGGCGATCAGCGCCGGTCGGTGCGGGTGATCGGTGAGTTCGTGAACGTGGAGCAGATCGGCAACATCGTGGTGAAGAACGAAGGCCAGCGTGAAGTCCGGCTGAAGGACATTGCCGATGTTTCATTCACTTTCAAGGAACCGGAAAGTTTCGCCCGTGAATACGGGAAAAGTGTGGTGATGCTGGATGTGATCAAGCGTGCCGGTGAGAACCTGCTCGATGCGAGCGACAAGATCAACGCGATAATCGAAGAGGACAGGCAGAAGGTCTTCCCCGAGGATCTCACGATCACGATCACTGGCGATCAAAGTGAACAAACACGCATCAGTGTTGCAGAGTTGATGAACCACATCGTGCTCGGTGTGATCCTCGTGGTGGGTGTCCTCATGCTCTTCCTCGGCCTGCGCAACGCGCTGTTCGTGGGGCTCGCTATCCCCATGAGCATGTTCATCTCCTTCACCCTGCTCAACGCGTTCGGCGTTACGCTGAACATGATGGTGTTGTTCGCATTGATCCTCGCGCTCGGCCGGTTGGTCGATGATGGGATCGTTATCGTGGAGAACATCTATCGCCACATGAGCAATGGCGAGCCCGCCATGAAGGCCACGCGGCTCGCGGTGGGCGAGGTCACCATGCCGATCGTGGCCGCCACAACGGCGACCGTAATGGTCTTCGTACCGCTGCTGTTCTGGCCGGGGATCATGGGCGAGTTCATGAAATTCCTGCCGATCACGTTCATGATCGCGCTCGGCTCTTCGCTCTTCGTCGCGCTTGTGGTGAACCCTGCGCTCGCGTCACAATTCATGAAACTGGGTACCGATGTGATGCCCGATCGGAAGATGTGGCGGCTCGCGACCATCCTGGTGATCGCCGGAGCGCTGGTGGCGTTCGCTGGAAAAGGCATGGCGAGCGATGCGATCTTCGGGATCGGCATGCTCATCATCTTCTTTGGTGTGATCGGTGTGATCAATGAGAAGGTCTTCGTTCCGTTGGCCGACAAATTCCAGAACCGCTGGCTCCCGAAGTTGGAAGCGCGGTACGAGACATTCCTCCGGTATGCGCTCGATAAACACCATCCGCGTACTTTCCTGATCGGAACGTTCGGCCTATTGGGCGTGGTCTTCATCCTGCTGGCGATGTTCCCCCCGAAGACACTTTTCTTCCCGACCAACGAACCGCAGTTCATCAATGCCTTCATTGAAGCGCCGATCGGAACGGATATCCTGAAGACCGATAGCATCACGCGGCTTGTCGAGGCGCAGGTGATGAAGGTGATCGATGTTCCGGAATTCAAGGAGGTGCGCGAGGTGAAGGAGGCAGACGGCTCGGTGCGGGAGGATACGGTGAATTTCCTGGTGCGATCGGTGATAAGCCAGGTGGGCGAGGGTACGAGCGATCCCGGAACAGGAGAAATGGAATTGAGCGCCACGCCCCACAAGGGTCGCGTGCAGGTCACGTTCGTGAACTACGCAGATCGCCGGGGGATCAACACCAACGATGTGTTGCAGGCGATACAGAACGGTGTATCAGGTTATCCCGGCGTGGTGGTCACCGTTGCGAAGAACGCCGATGGGCCGCCGGTGGGCAAGCCGATCAACATAGAGATCCGTGGTGACGATATCGAAGGACTGCTGGATGAAGCCGAGCGTGTGAAATTCTTCATTGAAGGCCAAAACATCCCGGGCGTGGAGGCTCTACGGATCGACATCGATCGGGCCAAACCAGAACTTCCGATCGTGATCGATCGCGAGAAGGCACGCCGGTTGAACGTGAGCACTTACGCGGTGGCCGATGCGATCCGCACAGCGCTCTTCGGCAAGGAGGTGAGCACCTACCGGATCGAAGGGGATGATGATGATTACGAGATCAACATCCGCCTGAAGGACGAGTACCGGTACGATGTGCAGCAGTTGATGAACATGCGGATCACTTTCCGCGACATGCTCACCGGCCAGATCCGCCAGGTGCCGATCAGTGCCGTGGCGAAACCCGAATACAGCACCACGTTCAGCGCGATCAAGCGCAAGGACCTCGATCGCGTGGTGACCGTGAGCTCCAACGTGATCGCCGGGTACAACAACAACGAAGTGGTACAGCAGATCAAGGATGAGATGGCCAGCGGTTTCGAAGGCCGTGAGGAATTCGTGATGCGGTTCACCGGCGAACAGGAGGATCAGGCGAAGGACATGGGCTTCCTGTTGATGGCATTCCTGGTCGCGATCTTCGTCGTGTTCCTGATCATCGTTGCACAGTTCAACAGCATCAGCTACCCCATGATCGTTATGAGCACCGTGCTCTTCAGTACGATCGGCGTTTTCCTCGGCCTCGTTGTGTTCCGCATGGATTTCGTGATCCTCATGACGATGCTCGGGATCATCTCGCTGATCGGTGTGGTGGTGAACAATGCGATCGTGTTGATGGATTTCGCACGCCTTCTTTTCGCTCGTGCACAGCGCCAGGCAGGTCTTCCGGAGGATGCGATCATTTCCAACGAAGCAAGCCGCGAGGCGTTGGTGATCGCTGGAAGAACACGTTTGCGTCCGGTGCTGCTCACCGCGGTAACCGCCGTGCTGGGTCTGCTTCCGCTCGCGATCGGCCTCAACTTCAATTTCTTCACCCTCTTCACCGAGCTCGATCCGCACATCCACATGGGCGGCGATAACGTGGTGTTCTGGGGGCCGCTCAGCTGGGCGGTGATCTATGGATTGATCTTCGCGACATTCCTTACACTGATCCTGGTGCCGGTGATGTTGTTGATCGTACAGAAGATCAAGCACCGCAGGCAATGGAAACGTGATCTGCGGGCGCAAAGTGAAGAGGAATATAGTTCCTTCGGCGGTGCCATGCCGGCATTCAGGAAACCCTGATCGGATGCGATCCATGTTGCGCCTGCTCCCCATCGGGGCAGGCGCAACTATTTTCCGCCGGTGCTGTAACTTTCGGTTCAGCCACCCGTCCTACACACAACGACACTCCTTGTTGTGACACTCGCAGAGTACAATCACGCGGTCGATCTGCATGCCGATGGCATCTATCGTTTCGCGTTGAAGCATTTGCGCGACGAGGATGTGGCGAAGGATGTCGTACAGGAAAGCTTTGCCCGGTTGTGGGTTAAGGTGGATCAGGTGGAGGCAGCGAAAGTGAAGAGCTATCTGTTCACCACCGCGCACCACATCATGGTGGATGAAGTGAGGAAAGGGAGCAGGAGCACACGCATGGAAGAGCACCACGAAGATCTCAGGCACACAAGCCAGTCGCAACCGGACTTGAAGGAGATCCTGGAGACAGGTTTGGCCACCTTGCCGGCTGTGCAGCGAAGCGTGGTGCTGTTGCGCGATCTGGAAGGCTACAGTTATGAAGAGATCGCGGAGCTTACCGAATTGAGCGAAAGCCAGGTGAAAGTGTACATCTATCGCGGACGTACCGCATTGAAGGAATACATCGGCCAATTGGAATCCGTGCTTTGAACCAGCGTATCGATCATACCAACTACGAGGCCTGGCTGCTCGATCGGCTGGAGGGGAACCTCTCGCCGGATCAGGAGGCTGCGCTGGATGCCTTCCTCGCCGCGAACCCGGATCTTGCTCCGGTCGGAAATGATCTTCCTTCGATCGGCGCCACCGATCTTCCTGCATTCAACAAGGATCTGCTGAAGCGGAACTTTCCACCGCAGGGCCAGGTCACGGAAGTTTCGATCGATGATCATCTGATCGCACGGCTCGAAGGTGATCTCTCACCGGAACAATTGCTGGCGCTGGAGAAATTCCTTTATGAACATCCGGAGTACGCAAAGGCCGATCGGCTCTATGCATTGACCAGACTTGTTCCGCAGGCGATGGAATTCGCTGCGAAAAAGGAATTGGAACGGATGCTTCCGCCGGAATGGCTTGTAACGAAATACACGTTGCAGGATCAGTTGATCGCGCGGCTGGAAGGAGACCTTGACCGTGAACAGGAAAAGGCGCTCGACACGTTCCTGGCGCAGAATGCTTCGGCAGCGAAGGAATGGGCGCTGATGTCCCGAACCAAAATCTCAGCGGATCGGATCACCTATCCGGAGAGATCGGAACTGAAGAAAGGCGGCCGCGTCATTTCGATCGGAGCGGCACGACCGGTGATCCGGTATGCTGCGGCCGCATCGGTCGCCCTGCTTCTCTCTTTCGGGATCTGGCTGGCGCTTCGGCCCACGGCGGAGAACCAGCTTGTGAACGTGGATCCAACCGAACGGATCGAACAGAAGCAAGTAAATACCGGAACAAGCCCGCAGGCCGATCCGATCCAGGAGAACGATCGGAAGAAGGGAAAGCTTCCCGAAACGATGGAAGAAACAGCACCGCAGGTTGCTGATGCCACTGTGAAAAAGACCGATCCATCCACCGATCCAGCGAAGGGAACTTCACCGGAAAGCCCGAAGAAAAAGCCAATGTCGATCGAACGGCCGATAGACCCTGAGGAACTGCAGTTCGCAGAGCAACGCAAAGTGGTGCCTGCCTATGATCGGCCGGAAGCTGGACCGATCGCTGTGGAGGTAGCCGAGGTTCCGGTGGATCTTGATCAGGGACCGCCGGTGGAAAGATCGGTGCAGGAGGAACGTGGAAATTCGATCGGTACCCTCTTCGCTTCCGCTGTGCGTGAAAAGGTGCTGGAGCAACCATCAAATGAGCCGCGTCCGCTCGATCGCAGCGATGCGGTGGCCGCGGTGGATAAAGGGTTGAAGGCGATAAGCGGTGAGAAGGCCGGCCTGGATGTGCAGCGAACGAAAGGTGGCAAGATCCGGAGTTTCAACCTGCGCGTAGGGGACTTCGCCTTGACGGCGAGCACCGGCAACTGATGTTGCGTGACGGATAGAAGCGGAAAGCCCGCAAGCGAGGGCCTCACCCCCGTCCCCTCTCCGGAAGGAGAGGGGAGCGAAGCGGACTTTTTGCATAGACGAGTGCGGACTTGAAGCGGATAGCCGGACCTCGCCTTTGCTAAAGCTTCGGCGGGCGCGCCCGCTGTAGCTCCAATAAATGCGGGGGCACGCCCAAAGATCCTATTCAAGCTTCACTATCACGAACTTTCGATCCTGAATGCAATAAAGGCGGCGGATCGGAATTGAATAACGTGGAGCAAATGTGCCCTTACCTTTGCTGATCCGTACAACGCGATCGAAATGAGCGAGCCCTCATCCAATTATCCGCTTCTGGAGGGGATCCGCTTTCCTTCCGATCTGCGGGAACTTCCCGAGGAAAGGTTGCAGCAGGTCTGCACAGAGTTGCGTGATTTCATCATTGATGTCGTTAGCGTGAAGGGCGGGCATTTCGGCGCAAGTCTTGGCGTTGTTGAGCTTACCGTTGCGCTTCACTATGTACTGAACACGCCTTATGATCAGCTGGTGTGGGATGTAGGCCATCAGGCGTATGGCCACAAGATCCTCACCGGGCGCCGCGAGATCTTTCACACCAACCGGATCCATAAAGGCCTTAGCGGCTTTCCGAAGCGATCGGAAAGTGAGTACGATACCTTTGGCGTAGGCCACAGCAGCACCAGTATTGGCGCTGCGTTGGGCATGGCGGTGGGCAGTCAGTTGAAGGGCGAGAAGGACAGGCACGTCGTGGCCGTGATCGGAGATGGTGCGATGACCGCCGGCATGGCCTTCGAAGCACTCAACCACGCCGGTGGCGCAGGTACGAATATGCTCGTGGTGCTCAACGACAATTGCATGAGCATCGATCCCAATGTTGGTGCACTGAAGGAATACCTCACCGACATCGCCACCAGCCACACCTACAACAAGGTGAAGGACGAGGTGTGGAAACTGCTTGGCAAGATCAGCAAGTTCGGGCCGAATGCGCAGGCGATCGCGCAGAAGGTGGAGAATGCGGTGAAGAGCGCGTTGCTGAAGCAGAGCAACTTCTTCGAAAGCCTGAATTTCCGCTACTTCGGTCCCGTGGATGGCCACGATGTGGATCACCTGGTGAAGGTGCTCAAGGACCTGAAGGACATTCCTGGCCCGAAGATCCTACACACCGTAACCGTGAAGGGAAAAGGCTACGCGCCAGCGGAAGCCGGAAGCCCTACCGTGTGGCACGCGCCCGGTCTGTTCAACAAGGATACCGGCGAGATCATCAAGGTGGTGCCGAAAAGTCCGCAGCCACCGAAATACCAGGATGTCTTCGGCCACACGATCGTGGAACTGGCGGAGAAGAACCCGAAGATCGTCGGTGTTACGCCTGCGATGCCCACGGGTTGTTCCTTGAATATCATGATGAAGGCGATGCCCGATCGCGCGTTCGATGTGGGGATCGCCGAGCAGCATGCGGTAACCTTCAGCGCGGGCATGGCAACGCAGGGGATGGTGCCGTTCTGCAACATCTACAGCTCGTTCATGCAGCGCGCCTACGATCAGGTGGTGCACGATGTGGCGCTGCAGAAATTGAACGTCGTATTCTGCCTCGATCGTGGCGGATTGGCAGGCGCGGATGGTCCGACACATCACGGGAATTTTGATCTGGCGTACTTCCGCTGCATTCCGAACATGATCGTGAGCGCGCCGATGAACGAAGAAGAGCTGCGTGATCTGATGTACACCGCACAGCTTCCCGATCAAGGACCGTTCAGCATCCGATATCCACGCGGCGAAGGCGTGATGACGCAGTGGAAAACGCCGTTCAAGGAGATCAAGATCGGCACCGGCCGTAAAGTGCGATCGGGTAATGATATCGCCGTGCTTTCCATCGGTCATATCGGAAACATCGCAGCGAAAGGGATCGATCTATTGGAAGCCGAAGGTTTCAGCATAGCGCATTACGACATGCGTTTCGTAAAACCGATCGATGAGTTGTTGTTACACGAAGTGTTCGGCAAGTTCAAGCACGTGATCACGATCGAAGATCATGCGATCTTGGGTGGAATGGGCAGCGCTGTTCTTGAATTCATGGGCGATCACGGGTATACCGCACATGTGAAACGCCTTGGCATCCCCGATCGCTGGATCGAACACGGAACGCAACAGGAGCTCTACGCTGAATGTGGTTACGATGACAAGGCGTTGATCGCGGCAGTGAAGGAGATGTTGGGCGAGGCCAAGTCGATCAAGGGCGAGCGGGCCAGTGCGTGAAGTCCATGGCATAATCCTGGGGATCATCCGTCATTGATTCAAAAGCACCCATGAGCAACGTGGAACAGAAGGTAGACCATGACGATCACTTCGCGAAGATCACCCGTGCTTTGAAGCGTGCCGCCAAGGAAGCCCGCCGGATCGCGAAAATGCATGGCACCAAGATCTGGGTTGAAAAGGATGGAAAGATCGTTGGCCTCGATCCATGATCGGAGTACAGATCAGATCCCGAAATGGTATCCCAGACCTACTGTGAAGGGCAGCAGATCGCTGCGGATATCGATATCAGGCCGGTCCTTGATCTCCTGCCAATGATCCAGCATTTCCTGTGAACGGAACGGAATATTGAAGGAGAACCGCCAGTAATTGGTCAGATAACGCTGGCGCAACATCAATCCGATCCCTGCGGTCGGTCCGAAATAGATGCCGTTGAGCTTTTCCTTCCCTTTCACACGGATCGCACCATTGTATCCGTACATCCCGGTCATGAAGAAACTGGTCCTGCTCCTTGAAGCAAAACGTACTTCCAAGCCGCCGTTATAGCCCCCACCCACCAGGGCCCAACCCCCGCCGATGAAACCTGAGAAATGCGGTGTGACCCAATATGTGAGCCGCGCGCCGGGTAGGCCGCCTACATCCTGGCCAACGCCAACTCCCAGATAAAGACCTTTTATCTGTAGCGTATCCTGCGCAAATGTAAAGGACCAATTGCAACTGAACACCAATTGCAATAGAAGGATGGATAGAAACGAATTCTGCGGTCTCATGTACGAAATATAGAACGGCGATCCGAAAGAATTTACCGCCGCAACAACCACAACACCAGGCTCACAATGATCGAGATCAGGATCATCGTGGTGATCGGGAAGAAGAAGAACGATCCTTCGCGTTCGATCCGGATATCGCCGGGAAGCCGGCCGATCCAGCGCCACCAACCGCTGCGTTCCAGCCACGGCCAGAGCAGCCCAGCGATCAGCAGCACAAGTCCGGCAAGTATGAGCAACCGCCGCATGCAGGCGAAGTTACTCCGATCGGAAAAGTGCGCCGATCAGGCTTTCTGCAGATCGAAATCCTCGAGGAATTTCGTCGTGTAATCGCCCTTGCGGAATTTCTCGTTTTGGAACAACTGCAAGTGGAACGGGATCGTGGTGTGGATCCCTTCGATCACGTATTCATTCAGCGCCCGCTCCATCTTGCTGATCGCCTCTTCGCGCGTTTGCGCGCTCACGATCAACTTCCCGATCATACTGTCGTAGTTCGGCGGAATGGTATAGCCTGCGTAAACATGAGTATCCACGCGCACACCATGTCCGCCCGGGCTGTGATAGCTGGTGATCTTTCCCGGGTTCGGGCGGAAACCATTGTAGGGATCTTCCGCATTGATGCGGCATTGGATCGAATGGCGTGTTGGTTCGTAGTTCAACCCGCTGATCGGGATCCCGGCAGCGATCTTGATCTGTTCACGGATCAGGTCATAATCGATCACTTCCTCCGTGATCGTGTGTTCCACCTGTATCCGCGTGTTCATCTCCATGAAGTAGAAGTTCTTGTCCTTGTCGACAAGGAATTCCACCGTTCCCACACCTTCGTAGTTCACGCTCGCCGCCGCCTTGATCGCCGCTTCGCCCATCTTCTTGCGAAGCGTTTTCGTCATGAACGGGCTTGGCGTTTCCTCAACCAATTTCTGGTGACGCCGCTGGATCGAACAATCGCGCTCGCTCATGTGGCAGAACGTACCGTATTGATCGCCCGCGATCTGTATCTCGATGTGCCGTGGCTCGAGTATGTACTTTTCCATGTACATGCCCGGGTTGCCAAAGGCCGCGCCCGCTTCCTGGCTCGCCTTTTCAAAAGCCTCCTCGAATTCCTTCTCGTTCCACACCAGGCGCATTCCTTTTCCGCCGCCGCCGGCCGTGGCCTTCAGGATCACCGGATAACCGATCTCCTTCGCCGCGGCCTTGGCCACTTTCAGATCGGAGATCAAGCCTTCGGTACCGGGCACGCAGGGCACGCCGGCCGCGATCATCGTGGCCTTTGCGGTGGCCTTGTCGCCCATCGCTTCGATCTGCTCGGGCAATGCACCGATGAACTTGATGCCATGCTGCTGGCACAGCTTGCTGAATTTCGCGTTCTCGCTGAGGAAGCCATAACCGGGATGGACCCCGTCCGCATTGGTGATCTCGGCCGCAGCGATGATCCGCGGCATGTTGAGGTAACTTTCCTTGCTCACCGGCGGGCCAATGCAAACGGCCTCATCGGCGAAGCGCACGTGCAGGCTTTCCTTGTCGGCGGTGCTGTAAACGGCCACCGTTCGTATTCCCATTTCACGGCAGGTACGGATCACGCGCAGCGCGATCTCACCGCGATTGGCGATCAGGATCTTCTTGAACATGGAATAAGTTGAAGTGAACGCGAAGAAGAACAGTCAGCGCAGCGCATGGCACTACGATGGATCGACCAGGAACAGGGGTTGATCGTATTCCACCGGTTTCGCATCATCCACCAGCACTTTCACGATCTTGCCCGAAACCTCGCTCTCGATCTCGTTGAACAATTTCATCGCCTCGATGATGCAGATCGTTTTGCCGGGCTTCACCACATCGCCAACGTTCACGAACACAGGTTTTCCCGGGCCTGATGCGCGGTAGAACGTACCGATCATCGGTGATTTGATCGTGATGTATTTCGTTTCGTTGGAAGCCGCCGGTGCCGGTGCGGCTGGCGCAGGCGCGGGGGCAGGAGCTGGCGCGGCCGGTGCTGGTGCAGCTTGCGGAAGTGCGGCCGGTGCCTGAGCGATCACATGTTGGATCGATTCCTTCTTGCCAGCTGGTGTTTTGATCGTGATCTTGAAATCCTTCTGTTCGATCTCCACTTCACTAACGCCGCTCTTGGCGACGAACTTGATCAGGTCTTGGATCTGCGCTAAGTTCATTTCTGATGGATGCGTTTACGGCCGCGACGGGCGAAGGTAGAAAAGTGGAGCGTTCAACCGCCGTAGGCCCATTTCAACCAGATCGATCCCCAGGTGAAACCACCGCCGAAAGCGGAGAGGATCAAGTTGTCGCCTTTCTTCAAACGGGATTCCCATTCCCACAGACAGAGCGGAATGGTGCCCGAAGTGGTGTTCCCGTATTTTTCGATGTTCACCATCACCTTGCTGTCATCGAGGCCCATGCGGCTGGCTGTGGCATCGATGATCCGTTTGTTGGCCTGGTGCGGCACAAGCCACGCGATGTCGGCCGGAGTGAGATCGTTCTTTTCCATGATCTCCGCGCTCACATCGGCCATGTTGGTAACGGCGAATTTGAATACCGCCTTACCTTCCTGGTAAACGAAATGTTCGCCGGCCTCCACGGTGCGTGAAGAAGCTGGTTTGAGCGAGCCACCGGCTTTCTGGTGAAGGTACTGGCATCCCGATCCATCACTGCGGAGGATCGAATCCATCACACCCACGTTGTCTTCGGTCGGTTCGAGCAGAACAGCTCCGCAGCCATCGCCGAAGATGATGCAGGTTGAACGATCCGTGTAATCGATGATGGAGCTCATCTTGTCACCGCCAACGACCACTACCTTTTTGTACTTACCGGTCTGGATGAACTGCGATCCGGTCACGAGCGCATATAGAAATCCGGAACAGGCTGCGCCAAGATCGAAACCCCAGGCATTCTTCGCACCGATCGCATCACAAACGATGTTCGCGGTGGCCGGGAAAACACGGTCGGGCGTTACGGTGGCCACGATCATCATGTCGATCTCCTCCGCCCCGATCCCGCGTTTCTTCAGCAGGCCGTTCACCGCCTCGATCGCAAGAACGCTGAGGCCTTGCTCCTTGCCGCGGAGCACGCGCCGCTCTTTTATGCCGGTGCGTTCGGTGATCCAGGCATCGCTGGTCTCCACCATTCCCTCCAGCACATGGTTCGTAAGCCGGTATTCGGGCACCGCACCATGCACGGCCGTGATCGCAGCGTTCACCTTGGTCATACGAGTGCTTCGCGGATGCGTTCGTTCAATTTGCTGTTGATCACATCGCGGGTGAAAAGGATCATGTTCTTGATCGTGATCGCATTGCTGATCCCGTGGCCGATGATCACATTTCCGTTCACCCCAAGTACCGGAAGCCCGCCATACGCCTCATAATCGAAGCGATCGAAGAATGGTTCCTTCACGCCATGGCGTTTCAGCAGTTCATGGAATGCTTCAACCGCTTTCAAGACCACATTCCCGGTGAACCCATCTGTCACAAAAACATCGGCCTTTCCATTGAAAAGATCCCGTCCTTCCACATTGCCGACGAAATTGTATTTGCTACTTTCTTTCATCAATCCATAGGTGGCCTGGCGAAGGATGTCGCCTTTCTTCTCCTCCTCGCCGATATTCAGCAATCCCACGCGGGGCGAATCGATATGGAAAACGTGCTTTGCGAACATCGCCCCGAGCAGGCCGAACTGTTCGAGGACATCAGGCTTGCAATCAGCGTTGGCGCCGACATCGAGCAAGATCCCGTAGCTGCCATCTTCCTTTGGAACGATGCTCGGGATACACGGGCGGATCACGCCGGTGATCGGTTTTACGCTGAAGATGCTTCCAACGAGCATCGCGCCGGTATTCCCAGTGCTGGCGAAGGCGTCCAAAGCACCGGACTTCATCATGTGGAAGCCGAGGCTGATGCTACTGTTCGGTTTGGCCTGGAGCGCTTTCGTTGGATTGTCGCTCATCGAGATATCGTCGCTACTGGGCACGATCTCGAAACGTGCAGGATCGGCGCCTTCACTGGCGACCGCATCGGTTATGAAAGCACCATCGCCGATCAGTACGAGCTGTACGCTATCAGGCAATTCGCGCGAAGCGAGCACGGCTCCTTGTATGGGCACAAGGGGACCATGATCGCTTCCCATGATATCCACTCCGATCCTCATAGGGGGACGGCAGGGTTGGGGCGATGGGACCTACTCGGCCGCGTCGGAGCCTGATACAATGACCTTCCCGTTGTAGTAAAGGTCTTCACCCACCT
>JAEZDL010000230.1 GCA_023418095.1 Bacteroidota bacterium | reverse complement strand
TGCTGGATGGTTTTGGTGACGGCATCTTCATCGCAGATGAACAAGGTGGCCGAGATGAGTTGGTCTGTCGCACAGCTTTCGGGATCCTTCAAGCCACGCGTACGCGCATCAGCAAAACGGAATACATAAGCTGCCCTAGTTGTGGCCGCACACTGTTCGATCTGCAGGAAACGACGGCGAAGATCCGCGCGCGCACCAGCCACCTGAAAGGAGTGAAGATCGGGATCATGGGCTGCATCGTGAACGGCCCCGGCGAAATGGCCGATGCGGATTATGGCTATGTAGGCACCGGCCCGGGTGTGATCACGTTGTACAAGGAGAAAGAAGTAGTGAAGCGGAACGTTCCTTCAGCCCAGGCCGTGGATGAATTGATCGCCTTGATCAAGATGCACGGCGATTGGGTGGAAGTGCCCGAAGTGGTGGAATAAAAAAGCCCGGCCGATCGGCCGGGCTTTCTAGAATTATGTTCCGATCAATAATTGGGAATGTCCAGGCGGAATTTACCGTTGGTAACGTTCTTGATCCCGCCATCGCCAGTGCACTCGTGCAACTTCGCTGAAAACGTCCCAACGATCCGCATTGATGTCCCCGATCCACCAGATGTGGATTCCACCGCGGTGATGGTGAACGTGCTTCCGGTCTGATCCGCATCGCCGCAACTTGTCCGCCATTGCATCTGATCCTCGTCCAGGTATTCGAACTCCACGCCGTTCTCCATCAACATCTGAACGATCGCATAAGGCCGCGTACCAGGTGTGAAGAAGGATGTGAACTCCGCATCGGTGGGAGCTTCACCGGCGGGTTCCAATGCACCGAAATAGAAATTGGCGAATTGCATCGACACGGCATCAACTACACCCGAGATCCAGAATGTGGGCGAACCTGCGGCCATGCTGCTATTCACGA
The DNA here is from genome assembly GCA_023418095.1 of Bacteroidota bacterium. Classification (GTDB taxonomy): domain Bacteria; phylum Bacteroidota; class Bacteroidia; order Flavobacteriales_F; family PHOS-HE28; genus PHOS-HE28. The sequence continues at coordinate 15,430 of JAEZDL010000230.1, read as the reverse complement.
TCACAGTATTGCCATTCGCCACCATGGAAAAAGCAACTCCGTCGATATCGCCCATGATCATTGGGCTGCCGTTGAGGGTTGGACCACCGCCGGGTCCTCCTGTATTACTTCCGCCACCCCCGCCGCCTCCGCCGGGATCAACAGTACCTTTTTGACAGCCGGAGAACGTGAATGCCGCAAGGACAAGGAGCGGCAGAAATGCGTTTGTGCGTATGGGTTTGATCATGGCCGCAATGATAGCGACCTGATCGATGACCGGAAGATCTTACAAATGAATATCCATCAACAGCGGGGAATGGATATCCACGCGATGGATCGGATCATTTTCCGGCGATCGCTATGGCATGCCTTTGTGCCGAAGCCTTATCCTCATTCTCGTAGATGAAGCTGATCGCAACGAGCAGGAACGCGATCACTGCTGCCTGGATCAACGTGCTGAACTTTGGTTCGAGCGCTCTCATGAAATTCATGGCCGAAGAGTTTTTGGGCCTTTACGCGGATCGATCCGAGGGGATACGCATGAACGACATAAAGTTGTGTGGCCGACATGAAGGCGCCGGACCGATCGATGAAACCGAATGTGCGAAAGGGATAGCAATGGAAAGCCCGGAGCTTCACCCCGGCCCCTCTCCGGAGGAGAGGGGAGCGAAGCGGAAGGAAAGGTCTCTGCGAGGACTTGGAATGGATAGCCCGGTGACGCGCGCTTTTGGCGCGGCATTCGCCCAAAAGACCCGATCAATAATCGCGGAACTCGAGCATCGACTCACCGTTGGTGATGGTGCGGGAGGTACCGCTCGCGTTATACACCGTGCAGCTGAACTGCGCGATCGCCTTTACCCACACCCCTTGATCATCTTGATCAGTAGCGACCTCTGTGAACTCGAAGGCTGATCCGATCTGAAGCGCACTGCCTTGCTGGGTGGACCACAACACGCCATTATCATCGGTGTATTCGATCGCGACGCGCGAAAGGTTGATCGAAGTGGTGTTACCGAACGTGCGTGGGCCAACGTTGAAGAATTGCTGGAACAGCGCGGGATCGAAGAAATCGTCGGCATAGTTGAGCGTGCCCACCTTTAGCTCGAAGACATTTGTGCTCACCGATCCATCGTAAATGCCCGCCGCGTAGAATTTGTAGGACTGCGGCGGATCGATCACCCCATCGGCGAAATAGAACGGGATACGGGAGCCGCCATGAACGAACGTGACCTCTTCCCCATCCACCTGCATTTGCACACCCTGTGTTCCGTTCAGCGAAGGGGTGAATTGATCGGTGGGAGTTGGCGGTGGCGTGGTGACCGGCGGATCGTTCTCTTCCTTCTTGCAGGCCGAGAGAATCAAAACGCAGCTGCCGATCCAAAAAAGCTGGCGAACGTTCATCATGCGATCGGTGAAATTACGGCGATCATTTGCCGAGGTATCCCTTGATCGCATCCACATAACCTTCGAACGCCTTGAGCCCTTTGCTGGTGAGGCTGCACGACGTATGCTGGTAATTGTCCTTGAAACCCTTTTTCACCTCCACGTAACCGGCATCCTTCAATTTGCTGATCTGCACACTGAGGTTGCCGCGCGTGGCGCCCGTGTGTTCGAGCAGGAAGTTGAAATCACCTTCTTCCACCGTTACCAGCAGGCTCATGATCGCGAGCCGCAACTGATTATGCAGGATCGGATCAAGTGGGGCGAACGCCATCTTCTTCGCGCTTCAATAGGATGCCGGGAATGATGTAACCGATCGTGATCGCAAGGCTGTACACGAGGGCACTGTATTGCTGCAGGAAAAAGAATGAAGCAAAGCCGATCGACCAGAACAGAATGCCGCCGATCATCAATGGCCTGAAGCGCATGAGCGCGCCGGAAACGAAGGTCGGCAGGCCAGTGAGCACCAGCACGAATGGATTCGGATCGATGCGGTTCTTCACCAAGGCGATGATCAGCAGGACCAATGTGAGAACATAAGAGAGCCAGAGGAACTGGTGCACCCGATCCATCATGGTGACAGCGCTGGTTGCTTTTCCATCGCGAGAACCTTTGATCGCCGTGATGATCCCGCCGATGACACCTGCGGTGGGCCAGACAAGCCAATGGTACTGGGATCCCGCAGCGATCAGGAAGTGCGACGCAAATCCGGCAAGCGCAAAGAGAACGCCCCAGAGAAGGAAATGGAAGTGGACCTTCTGGAAACTCCTCTTCGCTTGAAGCATCATCTCGTTGATCAGCTTGAGACTTTGTTCTGGTGTTGGTGTGTGTTCCATGGTCGAAATGAATGATGGTACAAATGTAAACTTGTTTACACTATAAACAAGATGTGATCATAACTTTCCTTTATGAAGAAGATCCTTGTCGCCGGACCCACCGGATTGATCGGAAATACAGTGGTCGATCTCTTGTTGAAGAAGAGCGGCGTGCAACCGATCGCATTAACGCGCCGGCCATTGCAGAAAGGCTCTGGGCTTGAGCAGTGGATCGCCAAGGATGAGGACTTGCTTTCGGCGTTGCGCAATGAACGGATCGATGCAGTGATCTGCTGCCTTGGCACCACGATCAAGAAAGCCGGAAGCCAGGAAGCCTTCCGAGCCGTGGATCACGATCTGGTGATCGGGATCGCGAAGTGGGCGAAGGCAAATGGCGTTCGCACTTTCTGTGTGGTAAGCGCGGTCGGCGCCGATCCGGGATCGAAGATCTTCTACAACAGGGTGAAGGGTGAGATGGAGCGCGACCTGAAAGCCATCGGTCTTCCGGTCGTCCACATCTTCCATCCTTCGATCCTTACTGGGCCGCGGCGGGAGGAACGGATCGGCGAACGGATCGGGATCGCGGTGATGTCGCTGATCTCGCCGCTGATGATCGGAAGTTTGCAACGTTATAGACCGATGCCTCACGATCTGCTGGCAAAAGCCCTGATCCGTGCGACGGATCTGCCTGTGGGCGGAACTTACACTTTTGAGGAGATCAAACGGATCGGATCGGATCAGAAGGTGGCGAGCCGTCCGTGAGCGGCTTCCAATTCGGCCTGATCGAGCTTTTCGATCATCGCATCGCGGATCTTCTCGAATTTCGGTCGTAATGCTTCAGCTACAGGGCCGGAACTGGGGAAGACCTCCTTGCGATGATCCACCTGCACGCCGTTCTTCCAGAACCTGAAGCATACGTGCGGACCGGTGGCCAGGCCGGTGCTTCCCACTTCTCCGATCACATCGCCCTGGCTCACGCGTTGCCCCTTCTTCACAAGGATCTTGCGCATGTGCAGGTACTGTGTGCTGTACGTGCCGTTGTGCTTGATCTTCACGAATTTCCCATTTCCGCGCCCATGCGCCGCTTCCACCACCACCCCATCGCCGACCGCGAGGATCGGTGTGCCGTACGGTGCTGCATAATCGGTTCCGAGGTGTGCCTTCATCACTTTCTGCACGGGATGTAACCTGCGTTTGCTGAAACCTGAAGACACACGGCTGAATTTCAACGGCGCCTGCAGGAACGCTTTGCGCAGACTGTTGCCTGCATCATCGAAATACTGCGTGCCATCCTCCTGCTCGAAGGCGAAAGCCTGGGTTACTGCGCCACCGCTCGTATAACGTGCGGCGAGGATCTGCGGCATCCCGAACCGTTGTCCGTCAACCGTGTTCTCCCGGTAGGTCACAGAGAACACATCATCCTTTTGGATCCGGTAGAAATCGACGGTCCAGGCGAAGACTTCCGATAACAGAACGGCGAGGATCGGATCGGCCCCGGCGCTGGCCAGATCGTTGTACAGCGCACCGGTAACGCGGCATGCGAGCGTATGCTCCGTTGTATGCACAGGCCGCTTTCCCACCGTCACATCAAGGCTGTCCTCCTTCAATGAGAACACCACGTACTCAACAGGATTCGATTCGTAGATGAAATAGCGCGGCGCAGATCGATCGCCTTCGGAAAAGATGAATGCGAACGGATTTCCGCTGCGCATGCGGCGCACATCGATATGCGGCCCGGCAAGTTCGACCAGCTGCTGCACGATCCCCATGGCGATGCCGTGCGCGGTGAGCATGTTGCCGAAGGTCTGCCCGCTCTTCACGCGCCCCTGCTCCAACACGAAACCGGCCATGGGAATGCCGTATTCGTGCGGGGCAAGTGGCACGCTGTCGGCTTCAAGTTCGATCGGCTTCTCCGCGACGTATTCCTCGTGCGGCCGCACATCAACGGAAAGAAAGAAAAGCGCTGTTCCCGCCACACCGATCGTTCCGATCGCCCACTTCTTCCAACTCTTCATTTCGCTTGCTCCGGTGCGCTGATCCCACCGAATGGAACGCAAGAAAATCAGAAGAGCAGGCCGATCTCCGGCGGCGGGCCATAAAGTTTCCACGGCTGGCGTGGATAACTGTGCGTCACTCTTTCGCGATCGGGTGCGCGAGGCCTTGGTATTCGCTCAATTCCATCTTGATCGAACCCACGAGGACCTTCGCCTGTGCAAGTACGGGGATCTTGTTGCCATCGTCGGTGATCCACACGTTCAGATCATCGTTGCCTTTGAAGATGCGGCCTTCCTGCACCACCGGCTGGAACTTCAAACAACGGTATTTTCCATTGCGCAACTTGATCGTTTCCTTGCCCATGTAGCGCATGCGCAACGGCCAAAGCTCATCGTCAAGGAAACATTCCACCGTGAAAATGTCGCCGGGTTTCGCATTGGAGAAATCCATGGTCCGCGCGTAGTAGAATGCGCTCAGGATATCCTGCACGCCGCCGGGCACTTTGTGGGTCTGCTCCTTCTGCGTGGTCACCTCGCGGCGGTGCTGCAAATAGTGGTAATCCTGGGTGAACTTGTAGCCGCCTTCGTTCACCCGGCGCTTGAAGATCCAGGGGAAAACCCCTTTGGCATCGATGTACGTTTCGTAATGATCATCCACATTGTAGAACGCGCTGAACGCTCCGAGGCTGCGGCCTTTGCCCACCGCATGCCACACTTTTCTTCCGCGGATCTCCCGATCGCTTTCCTTCAGTTCAACCAGGGCTTCACCTGCATTGATCCAGCCGTAATGCACAACATATCGCAGCTTCTCGCCCGGCTTGAACGCATCGTGCTGGAGGTTGCGCAACGGATATTCCTCCAGCTCGTATTGCGACACTGGTACCGTGCCATTGGTGGAAGGCGATTGTGCGAAACTGAACGGAAGGATCGCAAAAGTGAAGATCAAAGCGAGGCCGGGCGTCTTCATGCTTCGCATCAGACAAACCAAGTGCCAACCACATCCCACGCCGATCTGGCGGGAGCGGATCAGGGCTGGACAGCGTTCGCGGATCAGCATTTTTCCCATCGCCTTTTGTACTAACGGCACCGATCCGGGTTACGTATTCAACGATCAGACCACGATGTTCACGATCCGCTTCGGTACCACGATCACCTTTTTCGGGGCTTTACCTTCCAGGCGTTGTTGAACTTCGGGGTTGGCGAGCACGGCGGCTTCCACCTGTTCCTTGCTCAGTTCGATCGGAAACTCGAGCTGCAGTCGGGTCTTTCCGTTGAAGCTGATCGGATAGCTGAAGCTGTCCTCCACCAAATATTGCGCGTTGAAGGCCGGCCACGTAGCGGTCGTTATGCTTTCAGCATGACCGAGCAACTGCCAGATCTCTTCGGTGATGTGTGGCGCGAAGGGTGAAAGAACGATCGCCAGCGGCTCCAGGATCGAACGTTTGCGGCACTTCAGATCGCCAAGGCCGTTCGCCGCGATCATGAATTGCGCCACGCTGGTGTTGAAGCTCATCCGATCGATATCCTCACTCACCTTTTTCAATGTAGCGTGGAGGATCTTCAGTTCTTCACGAGAAGGTTCCTCATCGATCACAGCCCATTCGCCGTTCTGATCGTGGAAGAGATTCCAGAATTTGCGGAGGAAACGGAAAGTCCCTTCAATACCGTTGGTGTCCCAAGGTTTGCTCTGCTCGATCGGGCCGAGGAACATTTCGTAGAGACGAAGTGTGTCGGCGCCGTACTTCTCGATGATGTCGTCCGGGTTCACAACGTTGAACTTGGACTTGGACATTTTTTCGACGAAAGGCTCTTTGATCGATTGGAAATTAGTCTTCCCTTCTACATCTTCTTTTAATTGAAATTCAGATTCCCAGTAGAATGATTTTCCAATTCGGCCATCAAAAAACCCATACTTACTCACAAAAGCGGACTTCTTCCAATCCGGCCGTTGATTTAGCAAAACGCCTAAATCAACTTTCTTCTCTACTACACAGTCGATGGGAATATTTACAGCTACGTAATGTCCTTTCTGTTTTTGTTTGTACTGCATGTATATGTCATCACTGATAAACTGCTGAAGTGGTTCGTCCAATGTCAGTGGCCAGTAGCGAGTACCATCTCCATAAAGCAAAATAGAGTTGGTAAGAGTTAGATTATCCTCAAAAGATGATTGTCCAATATGATATAGCCATATTTTTTCAGAATATGCGGTGATCATCCCCTGATTCACCAGCTTTTGCGCAGGCTCATCGAACGGGATCCAGCCACGATCGAAAAGGAATTTCGTCCAGAACCGGAAATAGAGCAGATGTCCGGTGGCATGTTCTGATCCGCCCACGTATAGATCCACCTGTTTCCAATAGTTTATTTTTTCTTGCCCCGCGAACCGATCAGCGTTCTTCGGATCCATGTAGCGGAGGAAATACCAACTGCTGCCGGCCCAGCCAGGCATCGTGGTGGTCTCTAGAGGGAAGAATTCAGGCCTCACCCCCTGCCCCTCTCCAGTGGAGAGGGGAGTTGATCCCGATCTGCCATGCGTCGGGGAGTAGATCCAATCCTGCGCACGCGCCAAGGGCGGTTCGCCGGTTTCGGTCGGCTGGTATTTATCGATCTCGGGCAGCACTAGGGGAAGATGTTCTTCCTTCACCGGATACGGCACGCCATCCTTGTAATAGATCGGGATCGGTTCACCCCAGTAGCGCTGGCGGCCGAAAGCAGCATCGCGCAACCGGTAGTTGATCCGCCGCTCGCCAGCATTGATCTCCACCAGCTCATCGATCGCCCGGGAGATCGCCTGCGGCACTTTCAACCCTGAAAGAAAACCACTGTTCACGATCGTGGCATCCTTCCGCTCGTCGGCTTCCTTCTCAATATCCGCGCCTTCCGTAACCGCGACGATCGGTAGCCCGAAATGCTTCGCGAAACTCCAATCGCGCTGGTCGCCTCCCGGGACGGCCATCACGGCACCGGTGCCATATCCGCTGAGCACATAATCACCGACCCAGACAGGGATCTCTTCCCCCGTGAGCGGATGGATGCAATACGCGCCGGTGAACACTCCGCTCACGCGCTTTACATCGGCCTGGCGCTCGCGTTCACTGCGGTTCTTCGCGGTGTTCACGTAGGCCATCACTTCCTCCATGCGGTCAGGCGTGGTGATCTGCTGCACCAAATCATGCTCGGGCGCAAGCGTTACGAAAGTGACGCCGAAGAGCGTATCGGGGCGGGTGGTGAAGACTTCGATGGTTTCATGAGACCTCACCCCCAGCCCCTCTCCGGTGGAGAGGGGGGCGGTATCTGCCAGGTCACCTTTCTGCTTCCAAGGTTGGAAGGGTAATGCTTGCAGAGTTGATCGGATCTCGGTCAGAACCGTCGCTCTATTATGTATCACATCATCATTGGAAAATCGGATCACTTTGAATCCGTGATATTCCAACTGCTGCGTACGATAGTCATCATGATCCTTCTGCTGCTCATGGATCGATCCATCAACCTCAACGATCAAACGACGATCTATACAGACAAAGTCAACAATGAAATCCTGGATGGAATGTTGCCTTCTGAATTTATCGCCCAACTTCGAATTTCGTAGTTCCTCCCAAAGGATCTGTTCCGCTTCAGTTGGAGAACGGCGCATTTCCTTCGCACGGTTCTTCAATTGCGGAAATAACTTCTTGTTGATCGTATCATACCGCGGATCCGGATCTGTCCCCCTCTCCTTCGGAGAGGGGCTAGGGGTGAGGTCCGCATTTCCTCTCTCCACTGAAGATGAGTCATGGGTGAGGCGGAATCGCACCAACGCCCCCTCGCTCCTTCCGATCCAATTGCGTTGCGCTTCCTTGATGCTGTCGCTCCAATCAAGTTTGTCCAAGCCATCGAGCAGGCGCTGTGCGTAGGCGGTGATGCGCAGGCTCCATTGGGGCATGCGTTTGCGTTCCACGGGATGGCCGCCGCGTTCGCTTACGCCGTCCTTCACTTCGTCGTTGGCGAGTACCGTTCCCAAAGCGGCGCACCAGTTCACCCAGGCTTCGCTCAGGTAGGCCAGCCGGAAATTCTGCAGGACCCGCTGTTTGGTCCGATCATCGAACGCCTTCCATTCCGTTGCGGCGAACGGAGCGATCTCTTCTTCGATATCGCCTGTGAGGATCGGGTCGTTTGCGCCTTCATAACCCTGCAATTCGAAGTGTTCGATCAATGTTTCGATCGGTTCGGCCTTGTCCTTTCGCGGATCGTACCAGCTATTGAAGAGTTGAAGAAAGATCCACTGCGTCCATTTGTAGAATGATGGATCGCTCGTTCGCACTTCACGGTCCCAATCGAAGCTGAAACCGATCCGATCCAACTGCTCACGATAACGTTTGATGTTCGTCTCGGTGGTCACCGCCGGATGCTGGCCGGTCTGGATCGCATATTGTTCCGCCGGAAGCCCGAACGCATCGTACCCCATGGGATGCAGCACGCAGTGGCCCTGATGGCGCTTGTAGCGCGCCACGATATCACTTGCGATGTAGCCGAGCGGATGCCCCACATGAAGCCCGGCGCCGCTGGGATACGGGAACATATCCAGCACGTAATATTTCGGCTTCGTGGGATCCTCGATCACCTTGTACGTGCGGCGCTCGCGCCATTCCTTGCGCCACTTCTCCTCTATGGCCTTGTGATCGTAATGCATAACCGCCTGTTGGAACTGCCAGCAAATGTAGCGGAGCGCCGAACGATGGGGCCGCTACATTTGCCCACATCACCGATCGGATCGATGGGAATGGACCGACATTACAAGGCGCGTACGCGTACTTCCAGCCTGAGCACCATGATCGGGATCGCGCTGGTTCTGTTCATGCTCGGCATTCTCGGGTTCCTCGTTCTGAACGCCCAGGCGCTGGAACGCTACTTCCGCGAGAATGTGCGCATGGAGCTTTTTCTGAAACGGGATCTGAAGGAGGTGGATGTGATGCAATTCCGGAAGGAACTCGATACCGAACAGTTCACGAAGGAAACGCGGTACGTTACCGCCGATGAGGCTGCCGAACAATTGAAACAGGACCTTGGCGAGGATTTCCTCGGCGTGCTCGGAAGCAATCCGCTGCTTCCTTCCGTTGAACTTCGATTGGATGCGGCCTACGCGCAACCCGATAGCATGAAATGGATCATGGAACATCTCCAGCAGGATCCGCGCGTGCAGGAGGTGGCGTATAATGCAACTGTGGTTGAGAACATCGATGCTAACATGGGCAAACTGAGTCTTTTGGTCCTTGGTTTCACCCTTCTGCTGTTGATCATCGCGGTTGCCCTGATCAACAATACGATACGGCTGGCGATCTACAGCAAGCGCTTCCTGATCCGCACCATGCATCTTGTTGGCGCCACAAAATGGTTCATCAAAAAACCTTTCCTTGGGCAGAGCTTCTGGCATGGGATTGTTGGTGCAGTCCTCGCGATCGGTCTTCTGGTGGGTGCTCTTCAACTGATCCGTGTGTACATGCCCGATCTGCTGGCCTTCACCGATATGCCCACCCTGGCCGTTCTCTTTGGTGCGGTGATCCTGCTGGGCCTGCTGATCTCGTTCATCTCAACGTGGTTCGCCGTGGGCCGTTACCTTCGCATGAATTCCGAGGAACTCCATTGGAGCTAGATCGATAAATGGCCAGACCAACCCTACCACCGGACCGTGACTTTGATATGGCCTTCACGGCCACGAATTACAAGCTGTTGATCGCCGGGATCGGCATCATCATACTCGGCTTCATTCTCATGAGCGGCGGCGGAAGCGGCGATCCGAACGTTTTCAGTGATGAGATCTTCAGTGCGCGCCGCATCACGGTGGCACCGATCGTTGCATTGGTGGGCTACATCTTCGTGGTGTATGCGATCATGAAACGGCCAACGAGCGAGCAGCCCGGCGAATGACGATCGTTCAGGCGATCGTTCTCGCCATCATTGAAGGTCTTACCGAATTCCTGCCGGTATCGAGCACCGGCCACATGATCATCGGCTCCACGATCATGGGGATCGCGCAGGATGATTTCGTGAAACTGTTCACGGTGGCGATCCAACTTGGTGCGATCCTCTCCGTGGTGGTGCTGTACCTCAAGCGCTTTTTTCAAGGGTTGGACCTGTACTACAAATTATTCATCGCGGTGATCCCGGCGATCCTTGCGGGAATGCTGCTGAAGGATGTGATCGATGCGTTGCTCGAGAACGTGCTCGTCGTTGGGATCATGCTTTTCGTTGGCGGGATCGTTTTCCTGTACATCGACAAGTGGTTCCCCGGCGGAAAAAGTGAAGCGAAGACCTCCGTTTCCTACCGCCAGGCGATCACGATCGGGATCTTTCAATGCCTCGCGATCATTCCTGGTGTTTCGCGATCGGCCGCGACCATCATCGGTGGATTAAGTCAGGGTTTGACGCGCACGCATGCGGCGGAATTCAGCTTCTTTCTGGCTGTTCCCACCATGTTCGGTGCCACCTTGAAAACATTCTACGATTACCTGAAGGATGGCGGCGAGATCTCCGCGCAGCACATGCAGGTCTTTGCGATCGGGAATGTGGTCGCTTTCATTGTCGCCATCATTGCGATCCGCACGTTCATCAGCTTCCTTTCAAAACACGGGTTCCGCGCATTCGGCTGGTACCGGATCGTGATCGGCGGTGCGATCATTACATTGTATCTTCTGCAGGTGCCGATGCAGATGATGTGATCCAATGGCCGCGATCGACCACATCTTCACTCCAGATACCGGCGGCATCGTTCTCGTGGATAAGCCGCTGGATTGGACGAGCCATGATGTGGTGAAGAAGATCCGCGGGGCCATGCGTAGTGTGGTGCGCCGGCGGAATTTCAAGGTCGGCCATGCCGGCACCCTCGATCCGCTGGCGACCGGACTTTTGATCCTGGCGTACGGACCGCTCACCAAACAGCTTCCCTTCATTTCCGCGGAAGAAAAAGTGTACACGGGCACGATCACACTTGGATCGGTAACGCCGAGTTTCGATCTGGAGACCGAACCTCGATTTTCCGGTGAATGGAAGGATATTTCCGAAGATCGGATCCGCGAAGTGTTCCGCGATTTTACGGGTGAAGTCATGCAACGTCCACCGCTCTTTTCAGCCAAGCGGCACGAAGGCGAACGCGGCTATTTTATCGCCCGCAGGGAAGAACAGGTGGAGATGCCCGAGGTGAAGATCACCATCAACAAGCTGCAAGTGATCGAGATCCGCGGACAGCAGATCGACTTCGAGGTGCATGTGAGCAAAGGCACCTACATCCGATCGCTGGCGAACGATATCGGGCGCACATTGGGTTGTGGTGCGCACCTGAGCGCGTTGCGCCGCATATCGATCGGAAAATTCCATGTGAACGATGCGCTTCCCCCTCTCGCATGGACCCAACATATTGCTCCGCAGGACGTTATCTAGATCGACCGGAGCTGCGGATCGACGAGCGAAGAGCTGATCGATATCACTAACGTTCGCCTGCATATCGCATTATCTTCGGCCCCCCAAACACCCACCGTTGGGCCTGTAAGCCCTGTTGAGATCATGAAGCTGAATGCGTTCAAGTTCAATCTGCCAAAGGAGCAGATCGCTCTTTATCCCACCAAAGATCGCGATGGCAGCCGCCTGATGGTGCTGCATCGCAAGGATGGCAAGATCGAACACAAGAAGTTCAAGGACCTGCTGGATTATTTCACCGAGGGCGACACCTTCGTGCTGAACAACACCAAAGTCTTTCCCGCCCGCATGTGGGGCAACAAGGAGAAGACCGGCGCCAAGATCGAAGTGTTCATGCTGCGCGAATTGAACCGCGACAGCCTGCTGTGGGATGTGATCGTCGATCCGGCCCGCAAGATCCGGATCGGCAACAAGCTCTATTTCGGCAAGGATGATGAACTGGTGGCCGAAGTGATCGACAATACCACGAGCCGTGGACGCACACTGCGATTCCTTTTCGACGGAACGTACGATGAGTTCAAGCGCACGATCACGGAAATGGGCGAAACCCCGCTACCACGCTACATCAAGCGTGAAACGGAACCTGCCGATGCCGAACGGTACCAGACGATCTTCGCAAAAGAGGAAGGAGCCGTGGCCGCGCCAACAGCAGGCCTGCATTTCAGCCGCGAACTGATGAAGCGGATGGAACTGAAAGGAATGAACTTCGCCGAGATCACACTACATATCGGCCTCGGCACATTCCGTCCGGTGGAAGTGGAGGATCTTACGAAGCACAAGACCGACAGCGAGCAGGTGATCATAACGCCGGAAGCCTGCAAGATCGTGAACAAGGCCAAGGACATGAAGAAGCGCGTGTGCAGCGTGGGCACCACCACCATGCGCGCGCTGGAAAGCAGCGTGAGCACCGACAATCACATCAAGCCATACAATGGCTGGACGAACAAGTTCATCTTCCCGCCGCACGATTTCAGCATCGCCGACAGCATGATCACCAATTTCCATATGCCTGAAAGCACCCTGCTGATGATGGTGGCGGCTTTCGGGGGATACGATCACGTCTGGAACGCGTACAAAGTGGCGATCAAAGAGAAGTATCGCTTCTTCAGTTACGGCGATGCCATGCTGATAATCTGATCTGCGAACAGTGAATAAAAGGGCCGCATGATCACTCTGATCGGCGGCTTTTTCTTTGGATCGGAATGAAGCACAGCGCCATCATCGTCGCGGGCGGATCGGGAAAGCGCATGGGTGCGCCGATCCCGAAACAATTTCTTCTGCTGAAAGGTGAACCGATCCTGTTCCACAGCATCCGCGCGTTCCATGCTTTCGATCCCGCGATCGAACTTGTGCTGGTGCTTCCAGCGGAACATTCTCCTACGTGGAATGAACTCTGCGAAAAACACGATCTGTTCGTTCCGCACCAGATCGTTGCCGGTGGCCAGGAAAGATATCATAGTGTGAAGGCAGGCCTGGAACGGATCGGGAATGATGGCCTGGTGGCGATCCATGATGGCGTACGTCCCCTGATCGGATCGGAGTTGATCGCTCGGTGTTTCCGATCGGCGATGGAACATGGATCGGGAATTCCGGTGATCCCGGTGAAGGACAGTGTTCGCGAGGTGGATGAAGGCGAAAGCCGATCCATCGATCGAAGCCGGTTGCGCATCGTGCAGACGCCTCAATGCTTTCAACTTTCGCTGATCAAGAAAGCTTTTGATCAACCTTTCGATCCGAACTTCACTGATGAGGCCACCATGCTTGAGCGGATCGGTGCGTCTATCCATCTGGTGAACGGTGAGGAGCGGAACTTGAAGATCACTACTGGGACCGATCTGGCCATAGCCGGGGCGTTGCTGGATTGATCAAGTGTTGTAATCGTTGTGTTTTCCGATCATGACCGTCAGCATTTCTTTGAACCACGACGAGCACAACGAGGATCTAGATCTGGATCTATTGTGCTCATTGTGGTCTTTCGATCGGATCAGCGTGAGCGTCCCGCACTACTGCGGGAGAAGCGGAAGGCGGGCGGAGCCCTGATCGGAAACATTTGCGGGGCACGCCCTAGATCATCCGATCATCTCATTTTCCGATCATCCGATCGATCTACGCTCTCCGGTTCGCCAGCAGGATCGGTGCCTGGCCATCGAAGGGATTGTCCATGCGGCCGATGCTGCGTGCACCCATTCCGCTGGCACGCATCACGGTGCGATCGCCAAAGCGCTTGCGGATCCTGTCCATCGCCTGGTATAGCCCCATCGCTTCCTCGGTATCGGTGAAAGCATCCATCTGGTGGCCGCCACCCACGAGGTGACTGAAGCGTACGCCGATCAAGCGGATGCGCTGACGCCGATCGTACAATGCGCGGAAAAGATCGTGCACCGTGGGCAGTATGATGTGATCACACGCGGTGTAACCGATCCGCATCTGTTTGGAATGCGTGTTCATGTCGGCATAGCGGATCTTCACCGTAATGCATGAGGTGAGCTTGCTGCCCATGCGCAGCTGGAACGCGAGGCTTTCGGCCATGGCGGTGAGCCTGCCGCGCAGCTTTCCCACATCGATCGTATCGCGCTCGAAGGTGCGCTCGCTGCTGATGCTCTTGCGTTCGTGCCACGCGATCACCGGACTGTCATCGATGCCGTTCGCCTTGCGCCACAGGATCGGGCCATGTTCGCCGAGCACGCGATACATCAGATCCACCTGCAATTCCTGCAACGTGGCGATCCGCTCCACACCCATGCTGCGCAACAGGTGTGCGGTCACTTTTCCCAGCCCGGGGATCCGCTCGATCGGCATGGGTGCGAGAAATCCCTTCTCTGTTCCGCGTTCGATCTGCCTGTAGTTGTCGGGCTTTGCGCAATTGGTGGCCACCTTGCTCACTGTTTTGTTGATGCTGAGCCCGAAACTGTTGGGCAGGCCTGTTCGCTTTCTGATCCGATCACGCAGATCGGTGGCGAGCTTCAGTGCACCGAAGAATCTTTCCGTTCCGGTAAGGTCCACGTAGAACTCATCCACGCTGCTTTTCTCAAAGAGCGGCACATGTTCCTTGATGATCTCGGTGACCTCATCGCTCTTATCCATGTACTCGCCACTGTTGCCGCGCAGGATGATCGCTTCCGGGCAAAGCTGTTTGGCCATCTTCATGGGCATGGCGCTGCGGATACCGAACTTCCGTGCTTCATAACTACAGGAGGCCACCACGCCGCGATCACTGTCCGCGCCGATCAGCACCGGTTTTCCGATCAGTTGCTTGTTGTGCAGGCATTCCACGCTCACGAAGAAGCTGTCGAGGTCAAGATGTACTATGGTGCGTTTCTCGTTCACTTCTCATCGATCGGCTGTTTTTCCGTCGATCGGCTGGCATATAAGTTAGCACCGGATCTATCAGATCGGATCACCTCCCCAGCAATATCCGATCGACCTACATCTGTTCCCAAAGCCGTACCTTTGCGCCCGAAATCCTTCTTGTTTAGAACCACTCTAAATAACCATGATCAAGGTAAGTGAGAGCGCGAAGGCACAGGTGACGAAGCTCCTCGGCGAGGAAGGCCGGGGGCCGCAGCATTTCGTGCGCGTGGGCGTGAAGGGCGGCGGCTGCAGCGGCCTGATGTACGACCTCGGATTCGACGATCAGCTGAAGGACGGCGACAAGGTGTTCGAGGACAATGGCGTGAAGGTGGTGGTTGACAAGAAGAGCATGCTGTACCTGCTGGGCACCACGCTGGATTTCAGCGGAGGACTGAACGG
>JAEZDL010000190.1 GCA_023418095.1 Bacteroidota bacterium | reverse complement strand
GACGCGGAAGAGGTTAACCGCGACGACCGTGCCTGCGCGAAGCCGCTACGGCGAGGGCAAGGCGCAACAGGAACGCGACGTATTGATGAGGCGACGCGGAAGAGGTTAACCGCGACGACCGTGCCTGCGCGAAGCCGCTACGGCGAAGGCAAGGCGCAACGGGAACGCGACGTATTGATGAGGCGACGCAGAAGAGGTTCAACCGCGACGGCGCTACGACGCGACGGATACGCGACGTATTGATGAAGGGACTGTCTACGTTTTTTGAATTTACGTTGCTTCGTTGCGTCGTCGCGGTTCAAATACATTTCGTTGTGTCATGAACGGCAACACTTTCGCTTGGAACAGGAGATGCGTAAGTGGTGTAGGTGGAAAGCCCACAGGCCGCGCTTTGGCGGCCGCGGACTTGGAACCGGAACCACGACCTGACAGGAATTCGCCCAAATAACAGGTGTGCGTTCCACCCACCGCATCCTTTCTACTTTTGGCCCAGATCAAAGGAAATGGGTTTCGTAGAGGAATTGCGCTGGCGCGGCATGTTGCAGGACAGCATGCCCGGCGTGGAGGAACATCTTGCCAAAGGTCCGCAACGCGGCTACATCGGTTTCGATCCAACGGCCGATTCGCTCCATATCGGCAACCTCGTTCCGATCATGATGCTGGTGCATTTCCAGCGCGCCGGGCATAGGCCGATCGCTTTGGTGGGAGGCGCCACCGGCATGGTGGGCGATCCCAGCGGAAAGAGCGAGGAAAGAAATCTTCTTGATGAGGCAACCCTCCAACGCAACCTGGAAGGCATCAGGAAGCAGCTCGCGCATTTCCTGGATTTCGAGTCGAAAGAGAATCCAGCGGAATTGGTGAACAACTACGACTGGTTCAAGGAGATCGGTTTTCTCCAGTTCATACGCGATGTGGGCAAGCACATCACGGTGAATTACATGATGGCCAAGGATTCAGTGAAGAAAAGGCTCGAGACCGGGATCTCGTTCACTGAATTCAGTTACCAGTTGGTGCAGGGCTACGATTATTTCTGGTTGTACAAGAACATGGGTTGCAGCCTGCAGATGGGCGGCAGCGATCAGTGGGGCAACATCACCACCGGTTCGGAATTGATCCGCCGCATGGATGGTGGCGAAGCGTTCGCGATCACCACACCATTGCTCACAAAGGCCGATGGATCGAAGTTCGGCAAGAGCGAAGGAGGCAACGTGTGGCTCGATCCTGCGCGCACTTCACCGTACAAGTTCTACCAGTTCTGGTTGAATTCCGGCGATGAGGATGTTGTTCGTTACGTGCACATCTTCACCACATGGAGCAGGGAGGTGATCGGATCCCTGGTGATGGCGCACCAGAAGGCACCGCATCTGCGCGCGCTTCAGAAGGAACTTGCCGCCGACATCACAAAACGTGTCCATGGCGAAGCCGGATTGCGATCCGCGGAAAAGGCGAGCGAGATACTTTTCGGCCGATCGACCACCGAAAGTCTTGCATCACTTACCGAGCAGGAGTGGACGGAAATATTCGAAGGTGTTCCACAAGCAAGTGTTCCGGCCGATCGGTTGCAGAACGGCATCGATATCGTGGATCTGCTTACGGAATGCACGGGTTTCCTTCCCTCGAGAAGTGAAGCGAGACGCGCACTGAAGGAGGGAGGCATCTACGTGAACAAAGAGAAAGCGGGCGAGGATCGGAAAGTGGATCGCAACGACGCGCTGGGCGGGAAGTTCATTCTTCTCCAACGTGGAAAGAAGAACAATTTCCTGGTGAAAGTGGCGTGAATTCGGGCGTGCCCCCGCCACGATCGGTATCGGGCTGCGCCCTCCGGAGCTTCAGCGAAGGCGGGGTCAGGCTATCCGCTTCAAGTCCGCACTCGGAGAATGAGAACAGTCCGCTTCGCGGGCCTCTCTTTCAGAGAGGGGCCTTGGGTGTGAGGCTCCTCGCTTGCGGGCTTTCCGCTTCTATCCTTCACGCACAGCCTGCCTGGCTTCCATCGAGGCCATCACTCAACAAGCAGGTTGCAGCCCCGCAGATCGCTGTGATCGAAGCGGCCCAGCACTTCGAAACTTCCATCCTCCCGCGATCGGCCAAGATCCTGGGTTGAAATGAACGGACAGCTGGCGATGTTCGCCAGGTCGATCACATCGATCCCGCCGGTCCGTCCGTGCGGAACGGTCGCGAATGGATCGTTCACGTCGCGGATCCTCACACGCATCCACGGCGGGCAATGATAGATCCCTTCACCCTTCGACCATGCCTGCGAGAGCAATTCGGTCATTCCATATTCACTGTGGATCTGCTCCACGCCGAAGGCCGCTTTCAGCACTTCGTGCACTTCCTCGCGCACTATTTCCCGGCGCCTTCCCTTCATTCCGCCGGTCTCCATAACGATCGTGTTCCGCAATTGCTGCGGATGTTCTTCAGCAAGGTCGAGTAGGGCGAAGGTCACGCCGAGAAGAAGGGTCTTCCGGCCTTCACGCTCCGATCGATGCAATACTTCCGTAAGCCGATCCAGCCGATCGAGGTAAGTGCCACTGAGCGGATCACCGCTATGGGCGATCAGTTCGTTCGCCATGTACACCAGCGAACTACCGCTCCTTTCAAGATACGATGGCAATAGAGCGAGAATCCGCCACTCTGATGGATCGCCATAAACGCGAGAAAATGAAGTCAGGAACGAACGTTCGTATAGATCCAGCCGGGGAACATGGTGCCGGCTGGTGGTCTCTCCCGTGGTGCCGCTGCTGGTGAAAATGGTCTCCGCGTCCAGCCCATCCAGCAGAACGTTGTGGCGTTTGAAGGAGCCGATCGGAAGAAAAGGGATCTGTTCGATCGACCGGATCTGTGATGTATCTATCCTCAGCCCTTCAAGAAAAGTGCGGTAAACGGTGTTCTTTTCTGCATGCAAATGGAATAGATCGAACGCGAATGCGTTGAATTCATCAGCGGAGCCGATCGAAAATGGACGTTCATGGAATTCAGGTGGAACGACAGGATCGGCTGGAACGGAAGCGGGCACTTCTTAACTTTGGGTACGATGTACGATATCGCCGGTAAGGGTCTAAAAGTAACGTTCGCCGCTGCCGCAGCTCTTCTGCTGATGGCCGGTTGCGGACCGAAGGAGAAATTCCCCGAACAGCCGTTGATCACGTTCAAGTCGTTCGAGCAGCTCGGTACGAGTGCGAAGCTCACGATCTCCTTCACCGATGGCGATGGTGATCTGGGCCTGGATGATTCGGATGTTCAGCCGCCATTCGATACGGCATCGACCTATTACCATAATCTCTTCCTGAACTACGAGGAATTGCAGAACGGGGTTTGGGAAGCACCGGACCTGCTGCTGGAGACCAATTACCGCATTCCGAGGATCACACCTACGGGACAGAACAAAACGCTCCAGGGGGATATCGCGGTGGACCTGTTCTGGCCGATCCGGCCTGGATCGCCGTACGATACGGTGCGCTTCGAAGTGATGATCGTGGATCGTGCACTGAACGAAAGCAATCGCGTGTACAGTGACGCGATCAAGGTGGAGGAGTGATCACACCTCACCGGCCGCAGCCTCGGAAACATTGATCACGTGATCGCCCACCTTCTCGATCGAAGAGAAGAGATCGTTGTAGACGAGGCCGCTCTTCACATTGTAATCGCCCGCCTCGATGCTCTTGAGGTGTACGCGTCGCAGTTGATCACGTTTGCGGTTTATCAATTGTTCGGCCTCCACCGCTTCATCCAGGGAAACCTCCTCGCGATCGACGCCGAGGTTCCTGCGCATAACGCTGAACGAATTCTCCAGCAGATCGAGCATCTCCACGATGTTCGTGCGCTGTTCCGGAGTGAACCATAACCTTTCCTCGAACTTCCTTTCAATGGAACGGCTCATCTGGTAGAAGATGTCGCCGATCCGTTCAAGGTCGCCGATCATCGCGAGCATTCCCTGGATCTGCGCCGATAATTGTTCGCTGCGCACTTCAGTGCTCGTTTTAGTGAGATACTTGCTGATCTCCACTTCCATGCGATCGGTGATCTGCTCGTATTTCGCGATCCGCTGCATGAGCCCTTCACGTTCTGCGGAGCCCTTCGTCGTAAGCAGGTCGCGCACCATGTAGAGCATTTCATTGGCGATCCGCGCGAACCGGCCGATCTCCTTTCGCGCCTCCAGGAGTGAAAGTTCAGGTGTGAGCGGAATGTCCGCATCGAGGTATTCCAGCCGGTATTCCTCATCCAGTTCCGTGCGTGTGGGCACCATCCATGTCACGATCTTCTCCAGTACGGGAATGAATCCGACGAGCAGCAGGGTGTTGATCACGTTGAATGAGATGTGCAGGATCGTTACGGCCCATTTGATCGCGCCGGTATCGGTGTA
Source organism: Bacteroidota bacterium (assembly GCA_023418095.1). GTDB lineage: Bacteria > Bacteroidota > Bacteroidia > Flavobacteriales_F > PHOS-HE28 > PHOS-HE28. The sequence continues at coordinate 6,628 of JAEZDL010000190.1, read as the reverse complement.
GGCGGACATGCCGAAGGAGTTCACCACATACCTGTCGATCACCCCGAGATAGGGATGGAACAAGGCCGTTGCCCAGATCACACCGATCAGGTTGAAGAGGAAATGCGCCCGTGCCGTGCGCTTCGCCCAAGCATTGGTCACCAGTGCCGCGATGTTCGCCGTGGTGGTGGTGCCCAGGTTCATGCCCAGCACCAGCGCCGCTGCCATGCCATAGCCGATCGTGCCGTTCTCACAGAGCACGAACGTGAACGCGATGGACGCGCTGGACGATTGCAGCACCACGGAAAGCGCCGTGCCGATCAGCACGAACACGATCACGGAAAGAATGCCGTGATCGGCGATCCCCGATAGGATCTCCAACGCTTCGGGGGAAGGCACCGGGGCATGTTCCTTCAGGAATTCCAGCCCAAGAAAGAGCAATGCGGCACCGATAAGGAATTCCGCTGCGGCCTTGGCCTTTGGTGTGCGCACGAAGAGCAGCGGGAACGCCAGCCCGATGATCGGTACGGCGAACATCTCGATCGATATGCCGGTGAACACCGCCCAACTGATGAAAAGCGCCTTCACCGTGGTGCCGATGTTCGCGCCCATCACCACGCCGATCGCCTGGCGCACCTTCAGCAGACCTGCGTTCACGAAGCTCACCACCATTACCGTGGCAGCGCTGCTGCTCTGGATGATCACCGTGGAGATGAAGCCGGTGAGTATTCCTGCGAAATGGTTCGTGGTCATGAACTTCAGCATGCCGCCGATGCGCCCGCCTGCGACCTTCTGCAAACCCTCGCTCATCACTTTCATCCCATAGATGAAGAGGCCGAGCGAACCTGCCAGCGTAAGGAATTCGAGGATCCCGAAATTCATGGAGAACGCCGCGTGGCGTCGCGGCGATCAAATGTATCAGGCCAGTGTTTCGGCAACGTTAAGTCTTCGTGATATCGGGCACAGGCGCGGTGAAGGCCGCTATATTTGATCGTTATCGATCCACGCTTTGGCGCAACTATCATCCCGCCAGGTCTCCCTGCTTGCCGCAACCTCCATCACCGCATTCTCCGCGGCGGCGCTCCAGATCACGGTAACGTTCCTTTCCATCGCTATTTCCGGAGGAACGATCTTTCTTCTTTCGATCGCGATCTTCATGCTTTCAGCGGTGATCGTACAGTTTGCTCTGGATCGGTACATCAGGTCTCGGATCGACAACCTTTACCGCTCGGTGCATGACCTGCGAAGGGGCAGGAAGGAGCGGAGCAGCGATCCCTTGAAAATGGCGGATGCAGATGTGGCGGTATGGGCCACCGAGCGAAGCGAACAGATCGAAAAGCTCGAGGAACGCGAACGCTTCCGCCGTGAATTCATCGGCAATCTCGCGCATGAACTGAAAACGCCGATCTTCAATATCCAGGGCTATATCCTCACCCTGCTGGAAGGGGGCCTTGAAGATGAACGTGTGAACCGCGATTTCCTCGAACGTGCATCGAACGGCGTGGACCGGTTGATCAAGATCGTGGAGGACATGGACCTGATCACCAAGCTCGAGAGCGGGATCATGCACCTGGATACCGGGCGGATCGATCTGCATGAACTGCTCGAGGAGATCATCGATCCGATGCGTATGCGGGCACGGAAGAGAGGCATGCAGCTGGTGAATGCGCTCCAGCCGGGAACAATGGTGATGGCCGATGGCGATCGCATGGCGCAGGTGTTCACCAACCTGTTGAACAATGCGATCGATTACGGCCGTGATGGCGGAACCTGCACCGTGCACAGTTATCCGCTCGGCGACAGGATCGTGGTGGAGGTGGCCGATGATGGCATGGGGATCAGCGCGGAGCATCTGCCGCGCGTGTTCGAGCGGTTCTACCGCGTGGGCAAGAGCCGCGCACGCAACGAAGGTGGATCGGGCCTGGGCCTCGCGATCGTGAAGCACATCATCGATGCGCATCAGCAGACGATCACCGCGAAGAGCACGGAAGGAAAAGGCACCACGTTCAGTTTCACGCTGAAAAAAGCGTGAAGATCAACGGCCGATCGCTTCCTCGTAGAAGATCACTTCCTTTTCGTTGTTGATGCTGATCCTCGGAATGCCCTCGTACAGCGTAACCTTGCCCGTCACACAGATCTTCTTGTCCAGCAGGAACTCATCCGGCTTGTAACTGAAGTTCGGGCCGTTGTATTCCCAGATCGTGGCATAGAAATCCTGGTCGGGATGTGCACGATCGAAATTGAGGTACACAGCGTTCGCCCTGCGCGTGCGGCGCGTGCTCACCACGGTACCGCAGATGGTGGCCACCCTGCCCACCTGGTATTTCGCCTGCACGCTGTTGAACATGCCTTTCGGTAGTGGCGCCCTGATCGGTCCCACTTCATTGCGGAAGGGATCGTGGGGCGTGTACCATGCATGAGGATCGCGCATCGCTTCGATGTTCCTCTCCACCGCATCATCGAGCCCATGGAAAAGGTCCAGGCCGGTGACCGATTCGATGCTATCGATGCTCACGGCATAGCCGATGGATGATCCATCGAGCCTGTGGTTCGGCATGAGGAAACCGATCGCTTTCACCGTATCCGCATCCAGATCGGCTATCGCCTTGAAGAAGGCCTTCGGGATGGAAACTTCGCTGGCGCCACGCGTGGTCCCCAGTACCGGCGGATCATCTTCCAACACCGGACCTGTCACCACGAAAAGTCTCCGGCCGGTATGGTGCACATACCGCCGGATCCGATCCTCCATTTCGGCCCACTGGCCACGGTTCATGTCGGGGAATTGCGGTGCGATGTTGCTGAAGAGGTACGTGGCCTGCAGCGCCCTTGCATCCCAGCGCATGTCAGCGCTCGGCACAAGATGACCACGGTCGAAACCGCTGCCGCGATAATCAAGATCGATCGCGGTGCCGGTGGTCACGAGCGGATCGGGAATGAACGAATCGATCCGCGCGAGATCACCTTCGATCAGTTCCGGTGAAGCGATGTGCGCCGTCCATTTCGCAAGTTCATGTTCCTCATCGTACACCAGCACATGACCGGGATGGATGATCGGGATCTCTCCCTTTTCGATCCGCGGAATTCCGATCCGCATCAGATCACTACGGATGATCGCAAGCTTGATCGAATCCGTTCGCCGATCGAGATCGGCTTGTGCTTCCTTCAACCGCACCTGTTCCTTCTGCAATTCGATCAACTGTTGATCGAGGCCGCTCTGGGCGCAGCTTGTGATCACGCAAGGGATCGCAATGGAAAGGAGGATGGATCGAAGATCGATCATGGTGCCTGAAGATATTCCAACCTTCTCTTCTTCACCATTCCGGCAAGTTCTTCAAGGGCCCGATCCAACAATTGATGTGTATGATGGGAGGGAGCGATCGAACATTTCCCGATCCGCCTGAGCGCAAGATCCAGATCGATGGCGTGTTGGTGTTGAATGATGAATTCATTCCCATTCGAGTGAAGTTTCGCAAGATATTCCTGCTCCGGCTGGCCGGGCGTTGGGATCAACAGCGCCGGTTTTCCGAGACTTTTCAGATCCATGATCGTACTGTATCCGCTTCGCGAAACGATGAGTCCAGCGTTCATCAATTCAAGGGTGAGTTCTTCAGTTGAAAGGTGCGCAACCACCTTGATGTTACCGATCTGTTCCGATCGATCGCCTGGGATCCCCTTCACCAACAAATGCTCGCCTTCGATGTGATCCATCCGGGTGATCAGGATCTGTTCGAGCATGGATCGCTGCGGCTCCGGTCCGCTAATGATCGCAACGATCTGCCGATCGGAAGATGTTTGTGGGATCGGAGCGAAACGGCTCAATGCACCGATGTAGCGCGCATTGCCGGGAAGATTCCTTCCATGTGAAAGATCGCCGGCGAGACCCGGCGGATCCGGCTGATCCACGATCCAACACCGATCGAACCGATGGATAAAATGGTGGTCCATCCACGTGGCGATCCTTCTTCCAAAGTCCAGCTGCGGAAAGACCTGATGTGTCATCAAAACGCTCGGAACACGCGGATCGCGCACGCCGAAACGCTGATCGCTGATGATCGCATCGATCCGATGTGCGTCGATGATCTTCTTCGTCCGATCATGTTCGCGTGAGATGCTCCGGAACAGCGATGGGAGTTGCAGTGCGATAGCAATGCTCTGATCGACCGAAGAGGAATACGTCACTTTCCGGCCTTCGATCCGGTGGAATTCCAGATCCGGGAATTCATTCTGCAGTAATTCCAATGGCGCATTGTCCGCACCGATCACCGGCTGCGCGCCAAGATCAAGTAATCGCCGGATCACCGGAATACATCGCGTAGCGTGTCCCAAACCCCAATCAAGTGGCGCGACCAGTATCCTGCTTCCGTGGAACACGCGCCAAAGATGATCGCTGCACCGAGTATTTTCGCGCGCCGCACATGGGAAAGAACAAGATCCGCCGTTTCGAGGAGAACCTCACCTTCGATCATGTGGTGCAACCCACTTTCGCGGAACTGTCGAAGGTGGATCTTCACTTGAAGGGCCGCTGGAACGAACTACTTTTCCGTCGTGAAGCGCCGCTGGTGCTGGAACTTGGCTGTGGTCGCGGTGAATACACATTGGGCTTGGCGCGGCTTTATCCCGATCGGAATTTCATCGGTGTGGACATCAAAGGCGCACGCATCTGGCGCGGTGCGAAAAATGCGCTGGAAGAAGGCTTGAACAACGTGGCTTTCCTGCGTACACATGTCGATCACATCCTTCGTTGTTTCGGAAAACATGAGGTGGACGAGATCTGGCTCACCTTCTCCGATCCACAGATCGGCAAAGCGCGCAAACGGCTCACGAGTCCGCTTTTCCTGGATCGTTACCGGCAGATCCTGAAGCCCGGCGGCCTGATCCATTTGAAGACCGACAGCCCGTTACTCTACGGATACACACTGGATCAGATCGAAGAACAAGAATTGCGGTTGATCGAAAAGAGCGATGATGTCTATGCGGATCTGATCCATCGCGTGAGCACTGCGGAACAAGCGGTGTTGGGGATACGGACGTACTATGAAAGCATGTGGTTGAAGGAGGGCCGGACGATCCATTATATCCGCTTTCAGCTGGATCCAGCGAAATGAAGAAACGCACCTTGATCGGCGATGCGGTGCAGGAGCGCGACTTCTTCGCCGATGTGATGGACGTGGTGCGGAAGATCCCACGGGGCCGGGTGACCTCTTATGGCGCGATCGCAAAATACCTGGGCGCCGTGCGCAGCAGCCGCATGGTGGGCTTCTGCCTCAATGGATCGCATTCGGTGAAACCGAAAGTGCCGGCGCATCGCGTGGTGAACCGGATCGGCATGCTCACTGGCAAGCACCATTTCGGCACGCCAACGCAAATGCAGGAAATGCTGGAGCGCGAAGGAGTGGAGGTGAAGGAAGATCAGGTGGTCGGGTTCGATCGGCTTTTCTGGGATCCTGCGGTGGAGTTGGGGGTCTGAGGCATCGGCATAGGCCATACCTTTGCGCCACCAATGGCTTTCACGAAAGAAGCTGTACTGAGCGCGCTTTCGCGCGTGATCGAACCCGACCTGAAGAAGGATATCGTTGAGCTTGATCTGGTGCGCGATATTCGCATCGATGGATCGAAGGTGAACGTGAAGGTGGAAGTGAGCAATCCCGCCATGCATAGCCGCAAACGCATGGAGGAGGCGGTGATCTTCAACCTGAAACAGGCGCTCGGGCAGGATCTGCAGGTGCTCGTGGACGTAACGCCCTTGAGCGGCGATCGCGGCCCGTTGCGAAAAGTGCTTCCGCGGGTGAAGCATATCGTGGCGATCGCAAGCGGAAAAGGTGGTGTTGGGAAGAGCACGATCGCAGCCAACCTGGCCGCAGGTATGGCCGCCCGCGGAATGAAGGTGGGGCTGGTGGATGCGGACATCTACGGCCCGAGCATGCCACTGATGTTCGATGTGCTGCAGGAAAAACCTGGTACGATCGAGAAGGACGGAAAGCACCTGATCGTGCCGATCGAAAGTTATGGCGTGAAGCTCCTGAGCATCGGTTTCTTCGCCCAGATCGATCAGGCGATCGCATGGCGCGGTCCCATGGCCACGAAGGCGCTCGAGCAATTGATCAAGGATGCCGATTGGGGCGAGCTCGATGTTCTCTTTGTGGATCTTCCGCCGGGAACCGGCGATATACATCTTTCACTGGTGAACGCCGTGCCGCTCAGCGGAGCGATCATCGTAAGCACGCCGCAGCAGGTGGCGCTGATCGATGCGCGGAAGGGCGTGGGATTGTTCGCGCTGCCTAGCGTGAACGTTCCGGTGCTCGGCATCGTGGAGAACATGGCCTGGTTCACGCCAGCGGAGCTTCCACAGAACAGGTACCACATCTTCGGAAAGGGCGGAGCGGAGGCGCTGGCCACCGAATTGAAGGTGCCATTCCTGGGTCAGGTGCCACTTGTGCAGAGCATTCGTGAAGCAGGCGATGCCGGGCGACCTGCGGTGCTGCAGAAAGACACCCCGGCGGCAGCGGCTTTTTCAGAGCTTTGTGATACCTTCCAGCTCCGATTGAAAGCGCTGGAGAATGCCGACCGTAAAGTTCCCGTTTGAAATGGACCAGCTTGAACACGCCCTGAGCGAAAAACGGATCCGTGAAGCGTTGGACGATCTGCGTCC
>JAEZDL010000181.1 GCA_023418095.1 Bacteroidota bacterium | reverse complement strand
GCACTGGGCCTGCTTGCCGCTGTTTTTGCAGCGTTTGCCCCCATGTCCATCCAACTCGCGCACTTTTTTACGACCGATAGCTGGCTCACCCTGTTCGTGGCGCTGTGCCTGCTTGCCTCCTGCCGAGCCGCCGAACGCGGCACCCTGCCGGCATTCGCCCTGGCCGGATGTACGTATGGGCTGGCCATGGCCACGAAAGGCAGCGTGATCGCGCTCGGCGTCCCAATTTGCGCGGCGTTGATCATCCGCGTGATGCACAACCCCGTTCACGAGTGGCGACGCGGCATTCGGTCCATCTTGCCCCAGGCGCTGGTTGCCGGATTCTCGTCGCTCGTTGCCTTCTTTGCCTTCGAGCCTTACGCCTTACTCCGCCCGATGGTGTACGTACAGTCGCTGCGCACCCAAGCGGATATTGTCAGTGGACGGTTCGATGTCCCGTTCACCCGTGTCTTCAGCGGCACCGCTCCCGGTCTGTACCAGGTGGAGCAACTGGTTCGCTGGGGCCTGGGCCCAGTTGCCGGCTTGCTGGCGGTTGGCGGCCTTGTCTGGCTTGCGCATGAGGTGTGGCAACGGCGCACGGCGGCCGTCATCCTGGCGAGCTGGCTTGTGGCGTACAGCGCGGTCCTGGCCACTGCTGAAGTGAAGTTCCTGCGCTATCTGGAGCCACTTGCGCCCGTGCTTGCCATCAGTGCCGCAGGCGCATTGCTCTGGCTGGTGTGCCGAGTGCAGCTGCGTTGGTCGCCGCGGTGGGCGACGGTGCTCCTGACAGCGACCCTGGCGCTGAGTTTTCTCTGGACGGCTTCCTTTACGTCAATCTATGCGCGCGAGAACCCGAGGATTGCCGCCACGCACTGGATCTACGCCGAGATTCCTCCTGGATCGAACCTGACGGCCGAGTACTGGGATGATGCGCTTCCTCGCTCACTGACTTACGCGTTGAATCCAGCTGCCTACGGGTTTGGCACGATCATTTTCGATCTCTACCGTGATTTCCCACCTGCAGATGCCGCTAGATCGATCAGTGACGTGCTGGATCGGGCTGACTACGTCATCCAGTCCTCGCTCCGGGTCGAAGCCGGCGTGCGAGCGGAACCCTGGCGTTATCCAGCACAGATCCGCTACTACGACGCCCTCGCGGCTGGAGAAACGGGATTCTCGCGGGTAGCCCAGTTCGCCTCGTGGCCGGGCATCGGTCCGCTGGCGATCGATGATCGCGCTGCCGATGAATCGTTCATCAACTATGACCATCCCCTGGTCACGATCTACCAGAAGGACCATCCGTTCGACCGCGCGGCCTTCGAGGCAGCAATCTCATGGTCGGAAAATCAGCCCTGGCAGCCCTCTCGCTGGCAGACGGACCCGACGTTGCTCTTGCCGACGCCAGTTGGGGAAAACCCGTCAGTCAACGACGCGCGCTGGTCAGCAGCGGTCACTTCCTCCACGCCCGGCGCCGTCGTTGCCTGGGTGATCCTGCTCGTTGCGCTTATCGCGGCGGGCCTGCCCTGGGCACGGCTGGCCTTTGCCAACTTTCCGGACCAGGGGTGGGGCCTGGCACGCGTGCTAGGCCTCGTCTTGCCCACGTACCTTGTCTGGATCCTGGCCAGTCTTGAGCTCGTGCGCTTCCGCGCCGTGTGGGGCGTCCTGGCGCTGGGTGGCGTTGCGGCGCTGGGTTGGTGGCTTGTCCGTCGAGCAGGCAGGGAACGGCCGCTCCAGCGCACGGATGTCCTGCACCCGGAAGTTGCCTTCTGGGCGGTCTTTGCCATCTTCCTGGTTTTCCGCTTTGCGGTACCAGATGGCTGGCATCCCTTCTGGGGCGGCGAGAAGCCCATGGAGTTCGCGCTCATCAACGCGATCGAGCGGAGCGCGTACTTTCCCCCGTACGATCCGTGGTTCGCCGATGGCTATGTCAACTACTACTACTATGGCTTCTACCTGGTTGCCTTCCTGTTCAAGCTGATCGGGATTCCCAGCGAGCTTGGCTTCAATCTCGCGCTCCCGACCATGATGGGCCTGCTTGGCGGCGCCAGCTTTTCCGTGGCAAGCGCCCTGGCACAAGCAATTACGGGATCACGTCGGGTACGGCTGCTGGCAGGCTGGTTCGCAGTGCTGGCGATGTGCCTGATCGGGAATCTCTCGGCGCTGAGAACACTTCTCGAAGGAACACCCGCCTCCTTCGATCCCTTCATAACCTGGACGTGGGATGGCAGCCGCGCCATTGACTTCGCTATAACGGAGTTCCCCTTCTTCTCCGGGCTGTATGCAGACCTGCACTCGCACGTCATTGCCTTGCCCGTAACGGTCACCGTCATCGCCGTCAGCTTCGCGCTCGCGCGGGGGTCCGCCGAACGCGAGCGAGTGATTGGGTTGGACCGCGGGGTGCAGCTCGTCCTGGCGGCCCTGCTGCTGGGCACGCTGTTCGTTACGAACGCCTGGGATGTGCCGGTATATGCGGCGCTGGCCGTGGTCTCGCTCGCGATGGGGACACTCGCCGACCAGCACACACCACGTGCCATCCTGCGAGCGGCGGGACAGATGCTGGCGGTCGTTGGCGGCGCGTACGTGCTCTACCTCCCCTTTCACCAGCATTTCGTGGCGCTCTTCAGCCAGGTGGCGCTCGTTCGCGATCCTACCGATTTGCTCCAGTTCCTGACGCATCTTGGCGTTTTCCTTGCGATCAGTTCGATTGGACTGACCGCGCTCCTGCTGCCGCCACTTGGCGCGGCGGATCGACTCGTCTGGCCCGTGGTGGCCATTGCGGTAACGCTGGCTGGTGTCCTGTTGCTGGGTCAGGCAGAGCGCTCTGCGGGTGTTCTGGTTGCGCGCCTGCTCGTTCTGGTTGGTCTGGCAGGACCACCACTGTTTGCGGCAGGTTGGCGCGTGAGGGCCCAAGCAGACCCCGGTTGGCAGCCCCGCACTGCGGCAGTGATCGCCCTGGCTGGCGCGGTAGCCGGGCTTGGGGTGCTGATCACGGGAAGGCCAGTCCTGGGG
>JAEZDL010000164.1 GCA_023418095.1 Bacteroidota bacterium | reverse complement strand
CTGCATTTCGTTTACGTGGCCTTTGAAGTGATCAAGGTGACCTGCCTGATCGTTTTCGGGATCACGCTTTTCAACTCCGAACCAACGCTTGCAAGAGCAACGAACTGAACAAAAAAATGAACATCACGACAGACAAGACGATCGGTTCCATCGTGGCCGATGATTACCGCGCAGCTTCCGTACTCACCGCACATGGCATCGATTTCTGCTGCAAGGGCGGCCGCACCGTGGAAGAGGTCTGCCGCAAGCACAACCTGGATCCCGCAGAGCTTACGCGTGAAATAATGAGTGTGCTTTCGCGCGATGCCAACGTGGGTGACGCCTACAAGGAATGGACGATGTCCAAGCTCACCGAGCATGTTGAACAAGTGCACCACCGCTACGTGGAAGCCCAATCGGCCGTATTGAAGATCTACCTGAGCAAACTTTGCAAAGTGCATGGCGACCGGCATCCGGAACTGTTCGAGATCTTCAATGAATTCGAAGAGTGCAGCGAGGCGATGGCCGTTCACATGAAGAAAGAGGAATTGATCCTGTTCCCCTTCATCCGCAAAATGGAGAAGGCGAACGCTGAAGGGATCGCCATGCCGGTGGCCCAATTCGGCACGGTGAACAATCCGGTGCAGATGATGATGGAGGACCATGATCATGAAGGCGAGCGATTCCGCCGGATCGAGAAACTGACAAACGGCTACCAGAATCCGCCCGATGGTTGCGCCACGTACTGCACGGCGATGAACATGTTGCGCGAATTCGAACAGGATCTGCACATGCACATCCACCTGGAGAACAATATCCTTTTCCCCCGCGCGATCGAAATGGAACAGAAGATGCGCCATGCCACCGCTTGAACGGCATCCGCTGCTGCGTCCGCTGAGCCGCGAACACCACGAGGGGCTGCTCTTCTGCTGGAAACTGCGCCAGGGCCTCGCGAAAAGCGTGGGGCCCGCGCAACTCCAGCAGGAAGCCCGTGAAACCTACCATGCCCACCTGCTCCCGCATTTTGCGATCGAAGAGGAAGCGGTATTCCCGGTGCTCGGGCACGGGCACCCTTTGGTGATGCAGGCGCTGGCCGAGCATGCGAAGCTCACTGCGGAATTCCTGCGGACCGATCATGATGAGCGATCGCTCTTCGATCTGCAGCGCCAGTTGGATGATCACATCCGTTTCGAGGAACGGGTGCTTTTTCCGAAAGTGCAGGAGAATGCGAGTGAAGAACAGCTCGCCTACATTGAACAGGTGCATGGTGGCATCGCCGATCGTTCTTCACCGTAGGCTGTGATCGCCGCGAGGTTGCGTTAGGGATGGCAGCGGAAAGCGCGCAAGCGAGCCCCTCACCCCAACCCTCTCCCAAGGAGAGGGAGCGAAGCTGCATCGGATCTTTTTAGCGAGTGCGTACTTGAAGCGTACAGCCCGACGGCTCTGCCGGAACGCCCAAATACCGTTGTCAGTTATCCGTTGTTAGTTGTCAGTGGTGCTATCTGGCTGGTTTGTGATAGACCTTGGCCGAAGCGCGCATTCCTGACAACTGGCAACTGACGGCTGACAACCGGCCCCGCCGTACCTTTGCGGCCGCAATTCCGCGCCACCGCTCATGCAGATCCACGAGAACATCCTCAGCACCATCGGCAATACCCCGCTGGTGAAATTGAACAAGATCACCCGCGAGATCCCCGCGATGGTGCTGGCGAAGGTGGAGACCTTCAATCCTGGCAACAGCATCAAGGATCGCATGGCGATAAAGATGGTGGAGGATGCCGAGCGCGATGGACGTTTGAAACCCGGCGGAACGATCATTGAAGGCACCAGCGGAAACACGGGCATGGGCCTGGCGATCGCCGCGATCATCAAAGGCTACAAATGCATCTTCACCACCACCGATAAGCAGAGCAAGGAAAAGGTCGATGCGTTGCGTGCGTTCGGTGCGGAAGTGATCGTGTGTCCCACGAATGTGGAGCCGGAGGATCCGCGTTCGTATTATTCCGTTTCCACCCGTCTGGAGAAGGAAACACCGAACGCCTGGAAACCGAACCAGTACGACAACCTGAGCAACAGCCAGGCGCATTACGAGAGCACCGGTCCGGAAATTTGGGAACAGACCGATGGCAAGATCACGCATCTGATCGTTGGCGTTGGGACCGGCGGTACGATCTGCGGCACCGGACGTTATTTGAAAGAGAAGAACCCGAACATCCAGATCCTGGGGATCGATACGTATGGATCGGTTTTCAAGAAATACAAGGAGACCGGCGAGTTCGACAAGAACGAGATCTACCCGTACATCACCGAAGGTATCGGTGAGGATTTTTTGCCGAAGAACGTCGATTTCAACATCATCGATCATTTCGAGAAGGTGACCGATCGCGATGCGGCGATCATGACACGGCGCATCGTTCGAGAGGAAGGGATCTTCGTGGGCAACAGTGCGGGAAGCGCATTGGCCGGCCTCATGCAGATGAAGGATCGATTCACGAAGGATGATGTCGTGGTGATCATCTTCCATGACCACGGCACACGATACGTGGGCAAGATGTTCAATGATGATTGGATGCGCGAGCGCGGTTTCCTGGTGGAGGAAAAACCGAAGGCCGGCGATCTGCTGAAAGGCCGCGAAATTCCGTTGGTGAGCGTGGAAGCGGACGAGCCCGTGCTCACCGCGATAGACAAAATGCGCAAGCACAACATCGATCAATTGCCTGTTTTCGAGAACGGCAAGCCTGTTGGCACGGTAACGGATTCACGCCTGTTCGCCGCGATCCTGGAAGATGCCGAAGTACGCACACAGAAATCGCGTGTGGTGATGGGCCCTGCCCTGCCGGTGATCGGAATAGACACCACGTTGGAAGAGATCGCGAAGAAATTGGTCAATGGATCGCCGGCGGTGTTGGTCGAACAGCCGAACGGTTACGGGATCATCACGAAGCAGGATATCATTGGGAAGTTGCGGTAGGTGGTCGTGACGCGATCATCTGATCATCTAATTTTCTGATCATCTAATTTTCTGATCATCTGATCCGCCCGAATGACCGTCACCGACCAAATGCACCGCCATGTGCAAATACCTGATCTCCCGCAACGGATCATCTCGCTGGTCCCATCCCAGACCGAACTGCTCCACGACCTCGGCCTCGGCGACCGCGTGATCGGCATTACCAAATTCTGCATCCATCCGGAGGAATGGTTCCGATCGAAGACGCGTGTCGGCGGTACCAAGAAACTTGATCTCGATAAGATCCGTGAACTGCGACCCGATCTGATCATCGGCAATAAGGAGGAGAATGAAAGGGAGCAGATCGAGGAATTGGAGAAGGAATTCCCGGTGTGGATGAGCGATGTGAAGAACCTTCATTCAGCCTGCCATATGATCCAGGAGGTCGGCCGTATAACGGGTACATATGATGCAGCGATCGGAATGATCAAAGAAATATTGCATCGGTTCCTTGAAGGTCTCAAGGAGATCGAAAGGATCGAGCGACTTCCGCCTTCCGTAGCCTATTTCATCTGGCGCGATCCTTTAATGGTGGCCGGCGGCGACACTTTCATCTCAGATATGCTGTCCCGTGCCGGATTCATCAATTCCTTCATTGGTATTGAAGAACGATACAAGGAGATCGCGCCCCAGGATGCACTCGACCAGTTCACCGACCTGCTGTTCCTTTCCAGCGAACCATATCCTTTCAAGGAAGATCATCTGAAGGAATTCGAGGAGATGCATGCTGGCACACCGGCTGTTCTGGTGGATGGCGAAATGTTCAGTTGGTATGGCAGCCGGCTGTTGAAGGCGCCGGCCTATTTCAAGGAACTTCGATCGAAAGTGGCGGGGTTGCTCTAAACGTGGCTGGCTACATTTGCCAGACCACCGTTCATGCGCATTCCATCGATCCTGCTAGCGCTTTTCTTCACCACATTCTGCCATGCGCAGAAAGTTGGTCTTGTATTGAGCGGCGGTGGCGCTGCGGGCATCGCGCACATCGGTGTATTGCAGGCGCTTGAAGAGAACGAGGTGCCGATCGATTACATCACCGGCAGCAGCATGGGCGCGCTTGTGGGCGCCCTTTATGCATCCGGCTTTTCGCCCTGGGAGATCGATTCGCTTTTCCACACGGAGAAATTCATGATCATGGCCGCTGGCGGTATTGAGGAGAAACACCAGTATTACTTCAAACAGGACCATCCCGATGCTTCGCTGGTGACCTTGAAATTCGATCTGGACACTTCGTTGCAGACCTCCCTGCCAACGAACCTGCGCAGCCCGGTGCTGATCGATTTCGAGCAGATGATCGGCTTTGCCGGCCCGTCCGCCGCTTCAGGCTACAACATGGACAGCCTGTTGGTGCCTTTCCGCTGCGTCGCAAGTGATATCACGCAACAACGATCGGTGGTGTTCAGCAAGGGCGACCTCAGCCAGGCAGTGCGTGCGAGCATGAGCTATCCGTTCTATTTCAAACCGATCACCATCGATGGCAGTTTGATGATGGATGGCGGTCTTTACAACAATTTTCCGAGCAATGTGATGTATTCCGAATTCATGCCCGACTTCATCGTGGGGAGCAACGTGGCCTTCAATGCGCCCCCACCGCATGAGGATGATCTGCTCGGGCAGCTTCGGGCCATGATCCAGGAGCGCACCGATTACAGCGTGATCTGCGAGGAAGGCGTGATCATTGAACCGAAAACGACCGTTTCACTGTTCGATTTCTCGGAACCATCGCGTGCGATCCACGAAGGATACACCGAAGCGATGAACCGCATGCCCGAGATCCTCGCCCAGGTGGCGCACCGGGTGAGCCGCGAGGAAATGAAGGCGCGCCGCGCCAGGTTCAAGGGAAAATTCCCCGAAATGATCTTCGGGGACCTGGAAGTGCACGGATTGGATCGCGACCAGACCAAGTTCATACAACGCAGCATCCTTTCGCCCAACATGAAGACCTTCACACTCGATCAGTGGGAGGATATCTATTTCAGGCTCTACGCCGATCGCAATATCTCGCTGCTCTATCCCAAGGCCACATATGTGCCGGAACGGCGCAATTACGACCTGGACATCCTGGTGAAACAGGAAAAGGACCTGGAGGTACGCTTCGGTGGCATGTTCTCATCGCGGCCGATCAATACGGGCATGGCGGCGTTGCGATACAACTTCTTCGGTCATGCATCAGCATCAGCGGAAGCACTTTCCTACTTTGGTAAATTCTACTCCAGCGTGCAGGTGAAACTGCGCAGTGATCTTCCCTCACGCCTCCCGGTCCATATCGAACCGATCTTCACCCTGCACCGGTGGGACCATTTCCGAAGCTTCACGAATTTCTTCGATGAATTCAGGCCCGCTTTCGTTGTGATACGCGAGGTCTATGGCGGTTTGAACGCAGGGATCGGCCTGGGGAACAAAGGGTTGATCCACATGGACCTGAAGTATGCCGAGACGAAGGACAGTTATCACCAGGAATTGGAATTCACCAGCCAGGACACCGCCGATGTGACGAGCTTCACGCACCTTACCGGCGGCCTCCGGATAGAACGCAACAGCTTGAACCGGAAACAGCACCCGAATGCCGGAGAACGCTTCAGCATCGAGCTGCGCGCGATCGGTGGCGATGAACGTACACGCGTGCACGATCACCTCGATCCACTGCCGCATACCTACCGGCAGCGGCATGATTGGGGTTTGCTCAAGATATCGCTCGATCAATACCTGCTATCGAAAGGGCATATCCGTTTCGGATTGATGCTCGAGGGTGTATACAGCACCATGCCGATGTTCAACAACTACAATGCGACAATAATCCGTGCGCCGGCATTCCATCCCACACCCGAGAGCAGCACGTACTTCATAGAGGAATTCCGTGCGCCCAAATACGTGGCAGGCGGCTTCCGTACGATCATTGCAGTGGCACGCAACAAATTCGACCTGCGGCTGGAAGGATACGTCTTCCAACCTTATGAGCCCATTGTGCGCGGCGAGAACGAAACGGTGCTCACCGCACCCGCGTTCGTGCAACGTTACTACATCGGTTCCGGGTCGCTCATCTACCAGAGCCCGGTAGGGCCCGTATGGTTCAATATGAGCTATTTCGATGGCCTGCGCGAACCGTGGGGCTGGAGCCTGAATTTCGGTTACATACTCTTCTCGCAGCGCGCACATGAGTGAGCATGAACCGATCACACACGAACTGCTGGACAGCTACGTGCAGATGAAGGGTGAATTGGAGAAACTTTCCGATCGGCGAGGGATCGATGCGGGGCTTTGGGAGATCGTCGATCAACTGCTGCTGGACCTGCACATGATCCGCCATGGCTACACCACCGACGGATATGAGCGTTTCGTGGATCGGCGGTTGGAGGAGGTTTGCGCCGATCGCAGCGTGGTGGATCGGATGAAGGAGATCAGGTTGTAGGAGAAGTAGTAACGCGAGCTCAATTTGGGCGGGATATTGTCAGGTCGCCGCTGCGGCTGCAAGTCCTCGGCCGCCAAAGCACGGCCTACGGGCTTTCCGCCTACGCTGCTCACGCAGACCACGGGTTGACGAGATTGATCCGATCGTTGATGGAGCAACGTGCAACTTCCCGGTGCAGGCTCCTGCGCGATCTCAGCGTTCACATATTCTCTTCTGCCAATGTCAAGATCAACTTATCGATCCGGTGGTTGTCCATGTCCACAACTTCCAGGCTGAAGGCTTCCTCCTTCACCAGATCGCCTGTTACCGGCATGCGATCGAGCCTGTTCAATACAAAACCCGCCACCGTGGTATACGCGTTGATCTGTTCTTCGATCAGCTGCCGCTCCAGCCGCTGGTTGAGATCACCGATCAGGGTCTGTCCGTTCAGCAGCCAGCTTCCGTCGGCACGTCTTACCATGTCAGGGCTGTCGTCCTCATCATCATCGGGCAGATCACCCACGATCGCTTCGGTAAGATCGTGCAGTGTGACCATGCCGCGCAACTGGCCGTGTTCATCGATCACCAGCGCCGCATATTGCTTCGATCGGCGGAAGCGATTGAGTATGGTGAACGCCGGTGTGTTCAGCGGGATCATGATCGGTCTGCGCACCACCTCCGAAAGCTTGAAATGCGGATCATCGAACCCGGCGAGCAGATCGCGCAACGTGATGATACCCCACGCTTCATCGATGGAACCGCGGCCCACCGGGAATTTGGAATGGACGCTTTCCTTCACCTGTGCTATGATCTGTTCGATCGGCAGTTCACTATCCACCCATTCCAATTCGCTGCGGTGGGTCATCAACGTTTTTGCGACCTGGTCCGTGAAACGGAAAAGGTTCTGGTGTGCGAGGCTCTCCTCCTCCTCCAGCACACCTTGGAAATTCGCCGTGCGGATCATGCTGCGCAATTCCTCTTCGCTCATTTCATCGCCCGGCCTATCCTTTATCCGAAGCAGTTTCAGGACCAAGGTGGTGGAACCGCTCAAGAGTTTTACGATCGGAAGGGTGATGATGCTGAAGCCACGGATAAGCGGCGCTGCGATCAAGGCCACACGCTCCGGGCTGTTCAACGCGATCGATTTGGGGACCAGTTCGCCTACCACGATCGTGAAATAGGTGATCGCCCCGATCACCAATACAAGTGAAATTGTATGCGCATGCTCATCCAACGCAGGCCACCGCGACAGGAATACCACCATATCATCCGTAAGTGCTGCGCCTCCATACGCACCTGCGATGATACCGATAAGGGTGATACCCACCTGGACCGAACTTAGAAAGGTCTCCGGATCGTCCAGCAGGCGCAGGATGATCTTCGCGCTGGTGTTCCCCTTATCGGCGAGCAACTGGATCCTCGGGCGCTTTACCGAAACGAGCGCGATCTCGCTCAGCGAGAAGAACCCGTTCAGGAACGTAAGAGCGGCGATGATCAGGAATTCCATGTATGCTGGCCAGGCGCTGTTCGATCCTTCAAAGATGCATGCATGTGCCCGCGAAATGGATCATCCTGTCACGCACCGGACATTGTTTAGGTTCAAGAACCGAAAAGGCGCCTGTAAGGCGCCCCTTCGCATGTCGTTCATTGGAACCTGGATCAAGCTTGTGCCGCAGGCCCGCCAAAATTCATGGGTATCTCAGGCATCTCTGTCTCGCGTACGGCGCCGTGTACGGCCTCGAACTTGCTTATGTTGTCGGCTAGTGCGCGCATCAACCGCTTGGCATGTTGCGGGGTGAGAAGAATGCGCGAACGCACCTTCGCTTCGGGAACACCCGGCATCACACGCACGAAATCCAAGACGAATTCCGAATTGCTGTGCGTGATGATCGCCAGGTTGCTGTAGATCCCATCGGCCACCTCTTCGGTGATCTTGATGTTGATCTGGTTCCCCTTTGGTTGGTCCTTCTGGTCGGCCATTTTCGAATTGTTTTATGAAGGATCACCGGTTGCCCGGTGATCCTTCAATTGTATCATTCCTCGATCTCTTCCTCCTGCAGACGGCCAGCCATCATGCGGGTATATTCATCCTTGTTCGCCACGATCGTCTTCTGATAGGCGCGCGAACCGGTTCCGGCAGGGATCAGGTGACCAACGATCACGTTCTCTTTCAAGCCGTTGAGGTTGTCCTCCTTCGCGTTCACTGCAGCTTCGTTCAACACCTTGGTGGTCTCCTGGAAGGAAGCCGCCGAGATGAAGCTGTCCGTCTGCAACGATGCGCGGGTGATACCCTGCAGCATGGTACGTGCGGTCGCAGGATGGGCCGGACGGGCTTCCACGAGCTTCGCATCCCGACGCTTCAAGCCGCTGTTCTCATCACGCAGTTTCCGCATGGAGATGATCTGGCCGACACGCATTGTCGGGCTGTCGCCGGATTCGGTGACCACCATCTTATCGTAGATGTGATCGTTCTCCTCCATGAACTCGATCTTGCTCACGCTCTGGCGCTCCAGGAACTTGGTATCGCCCGGATCTTCGATCTCCAC
>JAEZDL010000159.1 GCA_023418095.1 Bacteroidota bacterium | reverse complement strand
CAGTTGATCCGCGGAAGCAACAACAAGTTCAAGGCGTTCGGCTAAACGTTAACCGAAGAGAAGATGAGCGAACCGAACCGTGAACAGATCCGCATGATCCTGCGCGACTTCTGGAGCGAGCACCTCGCAGCCGTATCCACCGCACGCAATATCGATCAGGATCGATTGAACATGATCGCCGACAGTCTGCTGGTGCGCAGCGATGTTTCCGCGATGGAACAGGGCTTCATCAACGGCGCGAAATACCTGGATGAGGTGCACGACATCATTCGTGAACGGATGGATCTGAAGGTGGACGAGGACGACAAGGAGATCGAATTCGTGGACCTGAAGGATTATTCGCGCAGCTTTACACCGAAGGAGAAGAAAGGCGGCGCCACGGCGAGCAAGAACAAACTTGCCGTGATCTATGCTGAAGGTTCGATCTCATCGGGCAAGAATTCCGATGGTACGATCGGAAGCACAAGTCTTGGCGAAACGCTTCGCGAAGCCCGCGAGGATGATGACATCAAGGCCGTGGTCTTCCGCGTGAATTCACCCGGTGGAAGCGCACTGGCGAGCGAAGTGATCTGGCGTGAAGTGAAGATGATCGCTGAGAAGAAACCGATCGTGGTGAGCATGGGCGATGTGGCCGCGAGCGGCGGCTACTACATCAGCGCACCGGCCACCAAGATCTACGCGCAACCCACCACGATCACTGGTTCGATCGGTGTCTTCGGCATGATCCCGAACATGCAGGGCTTCTTCAACAACAAGCTCGGCATCACCTTCGATGGCGAGAAGACACACCGCTACGCCGACATGCTCACCGTAAGCCGTCCGTTGGACGATCAGGAACTGCGCATCATGCAACTGTACGTGGATGACATCTACGATACGTTCAAGAAGCGGGTGGCCGAAGGCCGTGGGATCGATGTTGCGATGGTGGACAGCATCGGCCAGGGCCGTGTGTGGAGCGGAATGGAGGCAAAGAAACTTGGGTTGGTGGATGAGGTCGGCGGATTGGAAATGGCGATCGCAGAAGCAGCCAAGCTCGCCGAACTGGGTGATGAATATCGCAGGATCGAACTTCCGGTGCAGAAGGATTTCTTCGAGGAACTGATCGAACAGTTCGAGACGAGCGCGAAGACCTGGGCCGCGACCCAATTGCTAGGCGATGAGGATCTGAAGACCCTCGATCAGTTCAAGAAAGTGATGGAAGCGAAAAAGCAATTCGGTGTACAGGCAAGAATGCCTTACGATCTGGAGATCAAGTAACGATCGGAACGAAAAGGGAAAAGCCTCGGGGGACCGGGGCTTTTTCATTTACCGATCGGTGGAAATGACAGAAGGCCCCACGAATGGAACCTTCTGCCTGCCCTTAGATCCACTAACCAAAACCTGCCTGTGTAACGGGAGGCCGAAAAGGAAGGTTACGATCGGGTGAAGAATTTTCTTCATCCGTATCTTTTCCGGCAGCGATCTTCGCCCCACATGCCCTTCAACGCGCTGTTCTCTTACCTGATCAAGAAGCGCCTGCAGCAGATCGAACTGTTCAGGGACAACCCGCTGATGGCGCAGCTGGAAGTGTTCCATGCCTTGATCGGCGCGGCCAAATACACCGAGTGGGGCCGTAAGTACGATTACAGTTCCATCACCGATCCGAACATCTTTCGCGATCGGCTCCCGATCCAGGATTATGAGGATGTGAAACCGTACGTGGAGCGCTTGCGGAAAGGTGAACAGAATCTTTTGTGGCCGACCGACATTCGGTGGTTCGCGAAAAGCAGCGGCACCACCCACGATCGGAGCAAATACATACCGGTAAGCCGCGAAGCGCTGGAGGATTGCCATTACAAAGGCGGCAAGGACCTGATCGCGCTTCACTACGAGCAATTCCCCGAAAGCAAGTTGTTCCAGGGGAAAAGCCTCGTTCTCGGTGGAAGCAGCACGATCGAACAACTGCGCCCCGATGCGTACACGGGAGATCTTTCAGCCATCATCATCAAGAACCTTCCGATCTGGGTGGAGATCAAGCGCACGCCGGTGAAGGAAACAGCGCTGCTCGACAATTGGGAGGAGAAGATCGAGAAGATGGCGGTGGAAACGATCCGCGAGGATGTGCGCTGCATCGCCGGCGTTCCATCGTGGACGCTCGTGCTCCTGAAACGCATCCTGGAGATCACAGGGAAAAAGAACATCCTGGAAGTGTGGCCGAACCTGGAATTGTTCATGCACGGCGGCGTCAGTTTCAGGCCGTACCGTGCGCAATTCGAGGCGATCATTCCTTCGCCCACCATGAACTACCTCGAGAGCTACAATGCTTCGGAAGGATTCTTCGGGATCCAGGATCGGCGCGGCGCAGATGACCTTTTATTGATGCTCGATTACGGGATCTTCTTCGAATTCATGCCGTTGGATGAAGTGGGAAAAGAGAAGCCGCGGACCTTGTTGCTGGAAGAAGTGGAGACCGATCGGCAGTATGCTTTGGTGATCAGTACGAATGGTGGACTTTGGCGCTACATGCCCGGCGATACGATCCGTTTCACGAGCACCAAACCGTACCGGATACAGGTGAGCGGAAGAACGCGCAGCTTCATCAACGCCTTCGGCGAGGAATTGATCGTGGACAATGCCGATCGCGGGATCGAAGCGGCCTGCGCGGAAACAGGAGCGATCGTAACCGAATACACCGCCGCGCCTGTTTATATGGACAATGATGCGCGCGGTGGACATGAATGGGCGGTGGAATTCGAGAAGGATCCATCGGATCTGGCGCGATTCGTGGAAGTGCTCGATCGCACCATGCGCCAGATCAATTCCGATTACGATGCGAAACGCCGCGGCGACATGGCCTTGCGGATGCCTTTGCTTCACCCGGTGCCCCGCGGAACCTTCCACGCTTGGATGAAAAGCCGCGGTAAGCTTGGCGGACAGAATAAAGTGCCACGCCTGAGCAACGATCGCACGTACATCGAGCCGCTGCTCCAGTCCGCATCAGTATGAAACTTCCGTTGATCCTTTCACTCGCGATCGTTCCTTTTTCGTGGAATGATACTTCATCGATCCAGACCGATCGACTGAACGGAGAAGCGCATGAGATCATGGGAAATTTCGATCGGTTCACCACGGATGAACTCGGCCATGTGTACACATTGTTCGGCGATGAACTTGTGATCCACGATAACCAGGGAAGGCAAGGTCTGCGCAACAGTTTGAAGACCTTCGGAAGGATCACGCACATCGATGCCTTCTATTCACTGAAACCGATGGTCTTCTCCGCCGATCAGGGAAGACTGGCCGTGCTGGACAATACGCTCAGTTTGCAGGGAAGTGTGATCGATCTTTCGCGGGAATTCCCGCAGGTGGTGCTGGCGGCGGCGAGCGTGCAGAACAACTTCTGGCTCTTCGATGAGCGCGAACTTTCGATCCGGCGCGTGGACGGACAGTTGCGTCCGATCGCCGACACCGGCCGCCTCGATCAATTGCTCGGCTTCACTCCGAGACCGGTCTCCATGCACGAGCACGACAGCTGGCTTTATGTGAACGATACGATCAATGGAGTACTTGTCTTCGACCTGTTCGGAACCTACGCGCGCACCATTCCGATCACCGGCGCACGAACGATCGAAGTGCGCGGAAAAGAGTTGTACTTCTTCAAGGATGAGAAGTTGCAGTTGTACAATATGCAGAGTTTTGAGATCAGCGAGATCTCCATGCCCGATCAATTCGGGAAGGTGATCGATGCGCGAGTGGAACGCGGATCGGTGTACCTGCAGCTCGCCGATCGGATCGTGATCTCGCCGATGCAGCGCCAACCTTGAGGAGCAACGACTTTTCCACAACGGGGTTTACTTCAGGTCTCCCGGATATCTTCGCGCCTACTCAAGGAACTGGATCATGCACATAGCCATCGCAGGGAACATCGGATCGGGTAAGACAACGCTCACCCAGCTGCTCGCAAAACATTACAAGTGGGACCAGTTGCACGAAGCGGTGGACAACAATCCATACCTCTTCGACTTCTACAAGGACATGCAGCGTTGGAGCTTCAACCTGCAGATCTTCTTCCTCAACAACCGCTACGAGCAGTTGATGGACATCCGCAAGAGCGGCCGCAATGTGATCCAGGATCGCACGATCTATGAGGATGCGTTCATCTTCGCGCCGAACCTGCACGCGATGGGACTGATGACCACGCGCGATTTCGAGAACTATTTCCGCCTGTTCCAAAGCATGGATCGCTCGATCACGCCGCCCGATCTTTTGATCTACCTGCAAGCTCCGGTAGAGAAACTGGTGAAGCAGATCAGCGAGCGCGGCCGCGAGTACGAGAACTCGATCAGCATTGAATACCTCAAGCGATTGAACGAGCGCTACGAAGCGTGGATCCAGACATACGATAAAGGCAAGCTGCTGGTGATCGACGTGGAGGATTATTCGTTCCACAATTCCCAGGAGGATCTCGGCCGGATCATCCAGAACATCGATGCGGAGATCCACGGGCTTTTCCCGGTGGAAGTGGTTCCGGTGAAGACTTCCAAGGAGCGCGTGAAGGTGTTGGAGAAAGCCGCTGAGAAAGCAGCGGTGAAGAAGGTCTTGAAGAAAGTCTGATCCATTCGATCGGCCATGATCGAAGAGCCTCAGATCATTGAAGTTCCGGCGCAGCGCGCGGCTGCCATTCATCTTACCATTCCAGCGATGGAAATGGGCAAGTACATGGATCCCGCGATCAAGGAGATCCTCCACGTACTTTCCGATCAAGGTCACCTGCCTGCCGGACCGTTGTTCTCGTATCATTTGAGAAGGCCATCCGATACGTTCGATTTCGAGATCGCCTTTCCGGTGATCGCGCCGTTTGATCCAAAAGGCCGCGTACGCATGATCGAACGGCCAGCCGCACGGATCGTGCGCACGGTGTATACAGGCTCATACGACGGCCTTTCAGGCGGCTGGCAGGCGCTGGAAAAGTGGGTGCGCGAACAGAAATTGAACGAAAGCGGCAGGTTCTGGGAGAGCTATCTCACCAACCCCGATCAAGAGCCCGATCCACGCAAGTGGCGCACTGAACTGAACTGGATCGTTTAGGAAGGATCGTCAATTCAGCCTTCAGCTTCCAACTTCAGCCTTCAGCCTTGAGCCTCCAGCCTCCAGCCTCCAGCCTTCAACCTCCAGCCTTCAGCCTACTTCCCCCGCGTATCCACATTCACCTGCCAGCCGATCCCGAACTTATCGGTGAACATGCCCCAATACGCGCCCCAGAACGTATCCTGCAGCGGCATCGTCACCTGGCCACCTTCGGAAAGCATCTTGAAGTAGTTATCCGCCTTTTCGCGGCTGTCGGTGTTGATCGAGATCGAGAAATTGTTGCCGATCGTGGTCACCTGGCCGAACGATTCGGATGTGTCGCTGCCCATGAGCACGGTCTCCTTGCTGATCGGTAGCGTGATGTGCATGATCTTCTCCTTCTGATCGGCCGGGATCGGAGGCATGCCTTCCTGCGGCGGCATTTCACCGAAACGGTTCACGCTTGCGAATTCGCCACCAAAAGCTTTCTTGTAGAAGTTGAATGCTTCTTCACAATTACCGGTGAAGGTGAGATAGATGTTAACGGTGGTCATGATCGGAATTTTAGGCGGATGAAGTTAGCTTCATCGGAAGTGATCGGTTGCGATCCAACATAGGCGTTCGAGTATCGATCATTTCGACCCCATGGCGTGGATCTTGTGGCCCGCGAAAGCTCATTCATCAACTGCTCTTTTTCATAATGACAAACGCTCTTTTTCTATTGCCGGTGATCGCGCTTATGGCATGCAACAGATCGGACCGATCGGCATTCGAAGATCCCAGACCGGAAGACGTTCCAGGACTTACGCATGTGGTTCAAGAACTCGTGCCACCCCCGGGCGTGCCCAAACATTCGCAGGTCGCGGATGGCGGTCCCAAGGTGGTGGAGGTAACCCTTGTGATCGAAGAAAAGAAGCTGCAGATCGCACCCAACGTAACTACGTGGGCGCTCACGTTCGGTGGCACCGTGCCCGGGCCATTGATCGTTGCGCATGAAGGTGACTACGTGCAGCTCCGTCTGGTGAACCCGAGCACCAACACCATGATGCATAACATCGACTTCCATGCGGCCACCGGTGACATGGGCGGCGGCGATCTTACCGAGATCGCTCCGGGTAACGAGGCTACGATCCGGTTCCGCTGCACCAAGGCCGGTGTCTTCGTTTACCACTGCGCGCCCGGTGGAGTCATGGTGCCATTGCACGTGGTCTCGGGAATGAACGGTGCCATCATGGTGCTGCCGCGTGAAGGACTGAAGGATGAGAACGGTCGCGCTGTGCGTTATGACAGGGCCTACTACATCGTTGAGCAGGATTATTATCTGCCTATGGATACCGCCGGCCATTACAAGGAATACAATACGCCGGCCGAAGGTTTCGCCGACATGATACCTGTAATGCGATCGCTCACGCCTTCACACATCGTCTTGAACGGCACGACCGGCGCGCTCCTGGGCGAAAATGCCATGAAAGCTTCCATCGGTGACAAGGTCCTCTTCATCACAGGTTCGTGCAACATCGACACGCGTTTCCATTTGATCGGCGGACATGCTGATCTGGTATATCTGGGTGGATCGTTCAATGATAGGCCTGCCACGGACTACGAGACCTGGCCGGTGCCAGGAGGATCGGCGGCTGCGGCTATCTATCAATTCCGTTACCCCGGCAACTACGCGTTCGTAGATCATAACCTGATCAATGCATTCGTTTTTGGTGCCGTGGGAATGGTGGAAGTGGAAGGCGAACAGGATCATGATCTGATGGAACAGATCAAACCACCTGGACCGATCGATGCGCCGATCTGAGCACTTTCTATCGTGAATAAAGCACTAGGGCCCTGGTAATTCCGTTCAACAGGATATGAGCGCGTATATCCATGAGCGCAGCCGGCGCGGACCGATCATTCTACTGATCGTTTCGTTCCTGTTCGTCAACTTCCTCTTCTTCATTGATGAAGGCTGGTACGATCTGCGTTGGATGAAGCAACCCGGCAACTGGCTGGTCTTTGCGTTGTATCTCGGTATCCTCTTCGGTTCGCAGATGATCTTTTACACCTGGATCTGCCGCCGCCTCCAACGCTCCGATCGCATCATGCTTTCCGCGATCGGTGGCATGGCGCTCTTGTTCATCGTAGTGTTCTCGATCTGGGGAGTCGCCGCGTAGAGCAGACCGCTTTTCTTCACTCACATCGATCCGTAACTTCGATATCCTATATCATTCATTCAATAAACATGGTACGTTCATTTTCGATCGCAATATGGTC
>JAEZDL010000066.1 GCA_023418095.1 Bacteroidota bacterium | reverse complement strand
TTTCGCCGCCGGAAACAACGACCAACCGCATTTCAACTCCAACAATGAAAACACGTTTTCTCTCCCTCGTCCTTCTCCTTTGCGTAGCGCACTTCGCGCAGGCACAAGGCGAATGGACACAAGCCCTTCAAAGCAGTTCTTCCGATCTTGAAGGCGGAACGGCCACACGCATCTGCCCCGACAATGGCACGGTGAGCATCGGCTACTACCGCAACGAAGCGATCTTCGGATCGCACACACTGCCCGGCGGATTCCTTCACCAGAACGTTGTCTTCGTCGTAAAGCACAGCGAAGCCGGCGAAGTGGAATGGACACGCTCGATCACCAATACCGATCCCGATGATTGGGTGATCGCCCGCGGCCTCGATGTCGATAGCCAGGGCAACATCATCGTAGGCGGCCACGGCATCGATACCATCCTGGTTGATGGTGCTTACGCCAGCCACTGCGGCGGCCAGGAAGACAAGGAGACCATGTTCATCATCAAATTCTCGCCCACCGGCGAAGTGCTCTGGAGTGTCGATCGGGAATCGACCGCTTTCGGATCGGAATTGATGTCGCTCGTTGTTGATCCATCGGACAACATCTGGTTCTGCGGACCCATCTCCAGCCAGGTGAGCCGCGCGTTCAAGCTCGACGGATCCAACGGCGAGGAAATGGTGGAGACAGGCAATATTCCCGGCCAGGTGCGCGAGATCGGTTGCGATGCGGATGGCAACATTTTCCTGCGCGGCCAATCGATCGATACCTTCACCATCAATGGCGTGACCTGCCCGGCCAACAACGCGCTCGGCGGCAACACCACCAACTGGACAGCCAAGTTCAACACGAACGCGATCGCGCAATGGTTCCATGTGCCGGATCAGGGGCTGCAAGGCTTCTCGCCATGGTCGCACGCCAACCAGGCCACCACCGCCGATGGCCGCAATTATGTGGAAGCATACAGCGACATGCGGATCAATGGTGATACCATTTCGGCGGGCGCACATCATCGCGGCATCTACCTGCTCGATCCCACTGGAACACCTCTCTGGTGGACGCGGCTCAATCGCGGCGGCACGCTTGAAATACAGGACATGCGCACCGATCCCAATGGCGGATGCTGGATCACCGGTAAATGCGCCGGCGTCATCGATCTGATCGACACGGTGGTCACCCACACCGGTTTCTTCGCCTTCCACATCGGCGAGAACGGCAACATCCTTCAACGTGTGTTCGGCCCGCAAGTGGAAGATGCGTATTCTGTGGATGTCGCGCCAGGTCTCGCAATCTTCGGTGGTGAGTACGCCTTCAACATCAACTTCGGCGATCACGCGCTCACCGACAATCTGCGCGGCGCTTACGTGGCGCGTTACGAATATCTAACTACGGTCGGCATCGCTGAGGATCTTGGCGAAACGAACCTCCTCGCCTACCCCAACCCTGCGGCCAACGAAGTACGCATCACGGGCATCGATCGGCCGGTCACCGTACGCATCCTCAACTCGCTCGGCCAGGAGCTGCGCGTATTCGATCGCTTCAATGGACAGAGCGATGTGCTCGATCTCTCCGGACTTCCGATCGGTCCGCTGCTCTTGCGCATTGTGGATCGTTCCGCCGATCGGGTGATCCGCGTGCTGCACGTGCAATAATTCGAACACCATAGTTTGGGCGTGCCTCCGCTTCTACCCTGCAAAAGCCAGGGGTGAAGCGGGGTCCGGCTTTCCGCTGCAAGTCCTCCCTGCGGTCCGGGCTTTCCGCTCCTATCCGTCACGCAACATCCCGTAACGGATCATCCTTCGATCCATTTCCGCAGCTCGATCAACATCCCCTCCAGATCCAGCCCTTCCTTCGCCTGCCCATGCGCGTGCACCATGTATTCCACGGTCTCCTGCCATTTTCCTTGATCATCCAATACCGTGCGTTTCTTCCGGTGAAAGGCGAACGATCGCACATGCTCCTTCAACTGCAAATGCACCCATCCGCGCTTCTTGATGAAAAGCACCGTCGCTGGATCGATCCCGTTCGAGCGCAATACTTCGGCGATCGCCTTATGCTCATGCACATGGAAACGCATGATCGAAATTACTTGTAACGATTGGTCAGGAGCGGACCGACCGAGGCAACATTCCGGCCAGTCGAAGTGTCTATAACGTGATCCAATGCACATGCGAAAGACACTATTCTTCTTCACCCTCCTCACCCCCGTGATTCTGCATGCCCAACTCACCGCAGGGGGAGTGCCACCGGGTGCAACCACCTATGATCCCGGGATCGAACTGAGCCTTGCGGCACCTTTCACCGAGGATTCAGCGGACATCGAACTGGACTGCGACGACTTCGCCGATGTACGCACATGGCTTCATCGCGGCGCACCCGAGATCGATGCGCCACACATTGCCGCATTGCATTTCATCGATAGCGATATCGAGGTCTGCATGGATCTTCAGACCGGCTTCGGCCAAAGGCCCAAGTATCACGCATTCGGGGAAAGTTTGGACTGTAGCGGCAATTACAGTTGGCAGCTCGTCGATCCAGTCATTCTTGGTGATCTCGGTGGTTTCCTAGGCACCGGTCCAGAGATCATCGACAGCATGTACATCACCTTCCGACGCGGCGCTGAGATCGGTTGGATGCTGCTCTCCTTCGATCTGAATTCGGATCCCGATCTGGATCTCCAGATCCATGAACTGTTGCCGCTTTGCCAGATACCGACATCGATCGATGAGAGTGAGGCTGGCCTTGGAATGATCCACCCGAACCCCAGCATTGGCGGACCGATCCACTTCAATTACGGAGTTCCCATCCGCCACATGGACGTGGTTGATGCCACCGGAAAAGTCATTGCGGAATATCCTGGTGGTACGCGATCGATAGATGCGCCTGACGTGCCAGGTGTCTACTTCGCAAGGATCACCGATCGTGTTGGCCGCGTATCCGTTTCCCGCTTCATTCGATATTGAAGCGGAGCTTTACGGTCTCGTTGGTATAGTGGTCGCGCAGCGAAGGGGCGCATACAAGCCGCAGGCCCTCATCGAAGGTGATCAGGCCAAGGTCGCAGGCTTTGTCGTGAAGGGTGTTGAGAGCGATGCCGTTGCGGTGGTGGATCATATGAACTGCATACCTTGCTCCCGTGCCCGCTTCACCACTCCCCGCTCACCTTAAGCTGCGCCGCGCGAACGGAAAAGCGCCGCACAAGCCGGTGCTGTTGCTAGCGGTGTTGAAGGCGATTGAACAAATGCTGATCACAGAGAATCGGATCGAACCTACCGCTGATCTCATCAACCTGTTCAATGGTTATTGGAAGGTGCTTGTTCCTGAAGGGACTTTCCAGCGCCGGTTCTTTCTGCCGTTCTATCATCTAGGAAGTGATGTTTCCGGGATCTGGAAGG
>JAEZDL010000211.1 GCA_023418095.1 Bacteroidota bacterium | reverse complement strand
CGTCACCTCGCCATCGAGCCGGTCGGCGAGCTGGAGGCGCTGCCACAGGCCGACCGCCGTCCCGACGTCCCCGCGCGCCTCGGCGGACTCGGCGAGCGATCGGACCGCTCCACGGTAGGCGCGAGCGAGCCGTTCGCGCTCCTCGTCGAGCAGCGCGGCGAGGGCAGGAGAGGGAGCGATGAACCCGTCGGCGAACGGAGCTCGATAGAGCGAGATCGCCTCCTCACGTCGCTGGGCCCTCAGCGCGTCGTCGAACGCCACCACGTCGCACCGCACCGCGTCCAGGTCCAGCCGCAGCGCACCACGGCTATCGATGAGCGATGACCCGGCAGCCGATCGCGTCACGCTGATGAGCTGATCGAGCGAGTGGCGCGGGTCGCGGACCGTGCCCTCCGGCCACAGCGCCTCCATAGCGCGCTCGCGAGAGAGGCCGCGGCGACCACTGCAGGCGAGCATCAGGAGGAGGGAGACTGACTGCCGCCGGTTGAGGATTGCGCCGATCGGTCGCCCTTCACGGGTCAGCGAGACGCCGTCGAGGGTTGTGAGTTCGAGCATGGGAGGGAGGTGGAGCCTTGGGCGGGATGCCGCGATCCGGCCGCCAATGTACGGTCGTCCTGCCTCACGGGACACCCGCGAGCCCCTCGATCGGCCGAATGAGATCGCGGTGAGATGACGATGACCCGTCGGGTGCACTCTGTCCTCGAAACGGGAGATGCCCACCGCGGGTCCCCGCCACCTTCGACAGGACCGACGATGCTCATCGCGTCAACGCCGCCCCGCCTCCAAGCACGGGCCATCTCCAGCACCAGGAGTCTTCGTCCCGCTGACCGGGCACCGACCAAGGATCCGGTCCCAGTCCAGGAAGCCGTCGAGTGCCTGCGTGCAGCCGGCCTCGCGACCCACCGCCCACTCGACCCGGCCCAGGCGGAAGCCCTGTCTGTCGTCTACCGCAACTACGGACGACTGATGCGCGCCGCCGCCGGGCAGGTGACCGGCGACGGTCCCGACGCCGAGGACGTCGTGCACGACGTCATGGCGAGGCTGCCCCGCCTGCTCGTGCAGTATCGAGGGCATGGGCTGGGCGGATGGCTGCGTCGGGTCGTCCGGAACCAGGCGCTGATGCAGCGCCGCCGCGTCCGGACACGTGGAGAGGTCGGCGTTGACGAGGCGGCTGGAATCCCCGCGCACGCGGCGGATCCGCTCGCTTACGAGGAGCTCGAGCTTGCCGTAAGCCGGCTCCCCGGATCGCTCCGCGACGTGGTGGTGCTGCGCTTTCGCCAGGGTCGCTCCCACCGCGAGATCGCCGAGCTCCTCGGGATCTCGGCGACGGCGTCCGAGGTGAGGCTGCACCGCGGCATCCGCTGCCTTCATGCCGACATGCACGCCGCCGAGCATACCCCGACATCGACCGGGACGCAGGAAGATCGGGAGCGGGGCGGCCGCGCCCGCTCACGGCAGGGATGAAAGCTTCGACGCTCGCCGGGCATCCTCGTCCTGGCGATCGGAATCCACCACACAACCATGGAGACCGGATCATGACCACTCGCACACTGCGCCACGTTCGTGCGCTCCTCGCCGGCTTGCTGGTGCTCGCGGGCCTCGCTTCCACCGCCGAAGCGGTGACCACTGCGCTGCGTGACAGCCTCGCCCCCAGGGGATCGCGCCTCCACAACCTCAATGTCGGCATGTCCGACCATCACCTCACGGTGCGTGGACAGGGGCGCGACTCCGACGACCTGGATTGCTGGGTGTACGACTCGCGCGGCGAGCTCGTGGACTCGGACGTCGACATGACGGACTACTGCATCCTCGACACTCCGGGACTCGGTGCGCACTACCTGCTGGTCCGGAACCTCGGCCGCTACACCAACCAGTACGAGATCCGCCAGCGTCGCTCGCTCGACTGAGCCGGGCCATCGACACCACCCAATCCTGGAGACCCGATCCATGACCCCATCGCCTCTCGGACGCCCGCGCGCGGCGCGTCGCCTGGCCGGCCTGACCACTGCCTTCATCGGTACTCTCGCTCTCAGCGGTTGCGACGTCCTCGAGGACATACTCGGCGCTGCGACGGAGGTCACTGGGACCGGATCCGCGCAGCTTACGATCTGGACGTCGGATCCAGCGCCGAGTCCGATCAGCGTCATGGTGAACGGCCAGACGGTCGGGACCCTGACACACTACCGCAACTCGGCTCCGCGGTGTGGGGACCAGGTGTCCGGAGCGGTGATCACGATCCAGCTGCAGGCCGGACAGCACTCCATCTCGGCATACGAGACGCAGAGCACGGGCGCCTGGGGACCCTCGACGGTGACGCTTTCGGATGGGGGCTGCCGGACGTACGAACTGCAGCCCTAGTGGTCGACCACGGTGATCACGACGGCAAAGCGGGGTAGAGTCGGGCGAGCTTGGTGCGGGCGGCGTCGGTGGTGAAGCGCCAGGTCACCTTCACATGCGCCTCATTCCGCGCGGCTTCCCAGGGTGCGATGGCCGCGGCGACGGCCTCACGGCTCGGGAGCCGTTGATCGAGGCACTGTCGGGTCAGGACGCTCAGCTCCAGCTCGTCCATGTTCAGCCAGCTCGCATGCTTCGGCGTGTGATGCAGCTCGAGCTTCCGCGCGATCCGCCGCGCCTCCGCCGGTGGGAACGCCTCATAGAGGACCGAAAGCCGATGCACGTTCAGGTTGTCGAGCACCACTCGGATCACCGTGGCGTCGGGGAAGTCGACGTCCACGAGCCGCTTGAACTGGTGGGCCACGTCCACGGCGGTCCGGCGCTCCGTCACGTCGGCGTGGCGCCAGCCCAGGTGCGGAGCGAAGCTCAGGAACACGTTGCAGGTGCCCTCCCGCTTGTACTCGTAGTCCTCGCGGCGTGGGTGCCCGTGCGGCCCGGGCACGCAGGGCTCTGGCGGCCGCACATCACTGAGGAGCTGGACCGGCCGCTCGTCGAACGTGACGAGGGGTCGCGCCGGGTCCGGCGAGGCGGCCGCCTCGGCGTAGAGGTCCAGCACGTCCTCCATCGCCGCGACGAACGCCGCGTCCATGGTGGGCAGGCACCAGTGCTCCTTGAGCCACGGCTTGAGCTGATTTTTTCCCCAACGTCCGCCGCACCGTCTCGTCGGAGATCTGGTCGATGACGTGGAGCTCGACCAGCTTGTCGGCCAGGAGCTGCATGGTCCAGACGGTCCGCTTGTCCGGCGGGGCGGTGCAGGCCAGTGCGATGAGCCGCGCCTCGGCCTTCGCGTCGAGCTTTGGCGTCGCCCCCGGGCGCGGGGCGTCGTACAGCGCCCGCTGGAGGCGCTCGCCGGGTGGGTCCACGGGCGCCTCGGCGAAGCGGCGTCGCACCCGCTCGACGGTCGATGGGCTGACGTGGAGCGCCTCGGCGGTCGCCCAGTCATACGTGTCCTCACTGGCGCGCAAGAGGATGTGCGCGCGAGTCAGCGTGCGCGCCGGCGCCTTGCCGCGCCGGATGAGTACGAAGAGCTCGGCGCGCTCCTCGTCCGTCAGGTCCACCCGATGCTCCTTCGTCCGCATACGGCCTCCAGTCGGTGATCCCCGACTGACCCGCATTTCCGGCGCCATTACCATGGCGCTCCACTAGTCTCGCACCGGTTCCGGAAGCACCCCGTTCAACCAGCCACGAATGACGCACTCGCGTCCGCACGGGACCGCCCTGCCGAGCCAGGCATCGCCGGCACGGAGCCGTCCGTCGCTGGAGCGCAGGCTGCCGCTCCTCATCACCCTCCTCCTCGCCGCCACGCTCGCCGTCTCGCTCGGCCTCGTGTACGTGGCCGTGCGCGGGTCGGTGGAGGAGATGGCATCGGAGAAGCTCCAGAACGCCGCGGAGGGGCTCGGCGACCTGGTGTCCTCCGGGATCTCGCAGGCGGGGCGCACCCTCGCGGCCCGCGCGAGCGCGGGGCCGATACGCGAGCTGCTGGCGACCGCGTCGGCCGGCGGGGCCGTGGACAGCGCGGTGGTGCGGCGGGCGCTCGGCCCGTTCGTGTTGCAGAACGACCCGGCCCTTCCGGTGGAGTTGTGGACCGGCGACGGGCGACGGGTGGCGTTCCTGGGCGACGCGGAGCGCCGGCCGGCCGCGGGCGACCGCAACGCGGCCGTCGGCGTGCTCCCGCACGAGGGCCTCGACAGGGTGCCGCCGGGCGACTCGCTCGTGGTGGGGAGCCCGTACGTGGAGGGAACGAGCGTCTTCTACTGGGCGGTGGTGCCGATCCCCGGGCGGTCGGGTGCGCCCGACGGCTTCGTGACCGTGCAGCGGCGGATCCGCGGCGGCCCGGATCTCGGCGAGCGCCTGCGGTCGCTGGTGGGCGAGGAGGTGTCGGCCTACTACGGCACGCTCGACGGGCGGACGTGGCTGACGATCGCGGGGGTGCCGGTGGAGCGGCCGGCGACGCAGGGCCGGCTGGTGGCGCGCGACACGATCGTCGGCATGCCGGCGTTCATCGAGCTGCACCAGCCGCGCCGGGTGGTGCTGGCGCCGCTGCGGACGACGTTCGTGCGACTGGGGCTCCTCGGGTTCGCGGTGCTGGCGCTGGGCGCGGTGGGGGCGTGGTACCTGAGCCGGAGCATCACCCGTCCCCTGAGCTCGCTCACGCGCGCCGCCGAGGCGCTCGCGCGCGGCGATCTGTCGTCGCGGGTGGCCGAGGACGGGGACGAGGAGCTGGCGGGCCTGGCTCGCAGCTTCAACCACATGGCCGCCACGGTGGACGGCTCGCGCTCCGAGCTGGAGGAGCGGGTGGTGTCGACGCGGGCGATGGCCGACGAGCTGGCCGCGACGAACGTCCGCCTCACCGAGGCCAACGCGAAGCTGCAGGCGGCGATGGACGATGCGCGGCGGTCGGGGGAGGAGGCCGACGAGGCGCGCCAGCACGCCGAGGCGGCGAGCCGCGCGAAGTCGGAGTTCCTGGCCGTGATGAGCCACGAGCTGCGCACGCCGCTCAACGCCATCGGCGGCTACGCCGAGCTGATGGCGATGGGGATCCGCGGGCCGGTGAGCGAGGAGCAGCAGCGCGACCTCGAGCGGATCCGGACGAGCCAGGCGCACCTCCTGGGCCTCATCAGCGCGATGCTGGACCTGAGCCGGATCGAGAGCGGGCAGGTGCGCTACGACATCGAGCCGACGCCGCTGGCGCCGTTCCTGGAGGGGCTGGACGCGCTCGTGGAGCCGCAGGCGGCGGCGAAGTCGCTGGCGCTGGCGATGGGGGTGTGCGCGGTGGACCTCGCGGTGCTGGCCGACCGGGAGAAGCTGCGCCAGATCCTGCTGAACCTGCTGTCGAACGCGATCCGGTACACGCCGGCCGGGGGGCGGATCCGGCTCTCGGCGCGTCCGGGGCGGGGCGACGGGGTGGTGGCGATCGCGGTGTCCGACACCGGCGTCGGGATCCCGCCCGAGGCGCTGGCGCACATCTTCGAGCCCTTCGTGCAGCTGGACCGGTCGCTGACGCAGGTTCGCGAGGGGGTGGGGCTGGGGCTGGCGATCAGCCGCGACCTCGCGCGGGGGATGGGCGGCGACCTCACGGTCGAGAGCACGCAGGGGACGGGCAGCACCTTCACGCTTCTGCTGCCCCGGAGCTGACCGCCACGCGCCGGCCCGGGCGCCGTACCCCTTCCTAATCCAGCGGGATGCGCGAGGCGTTCGCGCCGAGCCACTCGTCGAACGTCTGGAGCGCCGGGTCGAGCTCGCGCGCCAGCTCGGGCGAACGATGGCGACGGAACGCCTCGCCCAGGATCGCGTGGTGCTCGTACATGTTGCCCATGTCGTCGGCCCCGGGGAACCTGAGCGCGCGGTAATCGTCGAACGGCATGTCGTGGAACGAGACGGGCACGCCGAGGTGGCGGGAGAACGCGGCCGCGTACTCGGGGGCGGCAGCGCGAGGACGAGGTCGCCGTCCGGGCCCCGCCGCGGCCC
>JAEZDL010000184.1 GCA_023418095.1 Bacteroidota bacterium | reverse complement strand
CAGATAAAGAGCTGGAACAAGTGCTGCGTCCGCGGCGTTTCGAGGAGTTCGCCGGCCAGCGCACCGTTACGGACAACCTCAAGGTGTTCGTGCAGGCGGCGAAACAACGTGGCGAAGCGCTCGATCACGTCCTTCTGCATGGCCCGCCGGGCCTGGGGAAGACCACACTCGCCAACATCGTCGCCTCGGAAATGGGCGTCGGCATCCGCATCACCAGCGGACCGGTGCTCGATAAACCCGCCGATCTAGCAGGCCTGCTCACAAACCTCGGATCGCACGATGTGCTTTTCATCGACGAGATCCACCGGCTTTCGCCGATCATAGAGGAATACCTCTACAGCGCGATGGAGGATTACCGGATCGATCTGGTGATCGATGCCGGTCCCAACGCGCGCACCGTGCAGATCGCATTGAATCCGTTCACGCTGGTGGGCGCAACAACACGCAGCGGATTGCTCACGGCACCGTTGCGCGCACGTTTCGGCATCAACAGCCGGTTGGATTATTACGATGCGCAAACCTTGCAGGGCATCATCAAACGCAGCGCCGGTCTGCTCGGCGTTCCGATCGATGATGAGGCCGCTTCGGAGATCGCGCGGAGAAGCCGCGGAACTCCGCGGATCGCAAATGCGTTGCTACGCCGCGTCCGCGATTTCGCACAGATCCAGGGCGATGGGACCATCAAACTTCCGATCGCACAACACGCCTTGAAAGCATTGAACGTGGATGCGCACGGCCTCGATGAAATGGACAACCGGATCCTCGGCGCCATCATCGATAAGTTCAGTGGCGGTCCTGTTGGATTGAACACGGTGGCTACGGCTGTCGGCGAAGAAGCGGGTACGATCGAAGAGGTTTACGAGCCGTTCCTGATCATGGAAGGGTATCTGCAGCGCACACCGCGCGGGCGCCAGGCTACTGAAAGAGCATATCGGCACTTAGGGCGCGTACCAAGCGCTAAGCCTGGAAGTTTGTTCGAGTAGACCGGCCGTTGAGCAGTTACTTATTTCCAGTGACTGGATATTTTTTCCAATTGGGATCATATTGTATTAG
This sequence comes from Bacteroidota bacterium, assembly GCA_023418095.1. Taxonomy (GTDB): domain Bacteria; phylum Bacteroidota; class Bacteroidia; order Flavobacteriales_F; family PHOS-HE28; genus PHOS-HE28. The sequence continues at coordinate 12,138 of JAEZDL010000184.1, read as the reverse complement.
TTTCATCATCTGAAGGAGTGTGAGTTGTCGGTCGCGGGTTTTGGTCCTTCGATAAAAAATAGATCGAAAATGAATACTCGGCTACCCGCTCTCCTCACAGTTCTTGCAGCGCTCTTCTTCTCTCCGAACGTTTCCGCGCAATTGGATTGCATGGGTGTGGATGGTGGCACCGCTTTGCCGGGGACCCCTTGTGATGATGGGAATGAATTCACTTATAGTGACGCATGGGATCCCAATTGTGTCTGCGTTGGTTCTTGTTACGCGGATTGGACTCTGACCGGTCCTCCGGGCAGCCCTTGCGATGATGGTTTCCCCCAAACTGTGAATGATGTCTGGGATGAGCAATGCATTTGTTCAGGCACATGGGTGAGCGATTGCATTGGCATTGCAGGAGGCCCCAATTTGCCGGGAACTCCCTGCGATGATGGAGTTGCGACCACGTTGAACGATACTTGGAATTGGTTCTGTCAATGCAATGGAGAGGAGGAGGAATTGGATTGCCTCGGTGTTCTGAATGGCCCGGATATGCCATACTCACCATGCGATGATGGAGATCCTGGGACGATCAACGACATGTGGAATTCTGATTGCGATTGCCTTGCTTGGTTGAATACGGTCACTGGCAGGTTATTCCTTGATGTAAACACGAACGGTATTTACGATGCTGGTGATCATCTCATTTACAATCAATTCGTTCGTTTCGATACCACTTTTTGTCCACAAAGTGCATTTATTGGTCCCACAGGTGAATTTCAGAGGAGAATACCGGAAGGTTCTTATCAACTCTGGACATGGTCCACCGCCGACTATGAGCAAGTGCCTTCGTTCATGCCGTTGGATATTATTGGAGGTGGCGGTGATTATCCGAATACCGATCTTGCCATGACCCCTTTACAGACCCAAACAGATCTGGCTGTAGGTATTCAAACATGGTTCTCTGCTCCCCGTCCAGGATTTGTCAATACTGTATATACCGGTGCAGGTAATTCGGGCACTGTGCCTACGGATGGTACATTCAGCTTCACATTCGATCCGCAACAGACGTACGTGAATAGTTGGCCTGTTGTTGGTACTGTAGTCGGGAATACCATTACTTGGGACCTGATGGAATTGGGTTTGAATCAAGGGCAAAGCTTTCATGTTCAATTGGAAACTCCAGCCACGGTCCCAATAGGAACCCAGATCAACTATTCAGCATCTGTCACGTCAAGCCTGCCCGATGATGTGGCCTCCAATGATCAGATCTCTATTTCCACCACCGTTGTAGGATCCTATGACCCTAATGACAAGCGTGTGGAACCTAACACGTTAACACCACAGGAAATTGCCGATGGAAAGATGGTGGAGTACACGATCCGTTTCCAGAATACCGGCACTTACTTGGCGGAGAATGTGCGGATTGAAGATCACCTGCCAGAGGGTTTGGATCTGACGTCGTTGGAATTCGTTGCCAGTAGCCATACATGCGACATCACTTTGGATAGTACGCGGCTCATATTCAACTTCCCTCAGATCATGCTGCCGGACAGCAACGCCAACGAACCGGAAAGCCATGGCTTCGTGATGTTCCGCATAACCCCGGAAAGCGATCTGCAGCTCGGCGATGCCGTGGAGAACAGCGCCGCGATCTACTTCGACTACAACGAGCCGGTGATCACGGAACCTGCGGTGTTCACTGTTGAAACGAATACGGGTATTTCCGATCGAAGTGAAGATCAACTGATCATCTGGCCGAATCCAACGAACGACCTGTTGAACATTCAGTTGAAGGATGCAGGGAACATCCAACAGATCGAGATCATCGACATCACTGGAAGACCGATCCGATCGGAAAGCGCTACGAGCACGCTTGAAACGATCGATGTTACAGATCTCGCATCGGGGAACTACATCGTTCGGATCCATGCCGAGGATCGGTGGTTCCGATCGCGTTTCGTGAAGCGCTGATCACGCTCCGCTACCTTTGCGGCCAATGCAGAAGCTCATCATCCGCAACATGGTCTGTGCGCGCTGCATCGCGGCTGTACAGCGTGTGCTGAACGACCATGATGTTCCGGTGAAGAACATCGAGTTGGGGGAGATCGAACTCCTGGAGGATCTGCCGCAGGACCGGATCGAAGCGTTGCGCGAACCGCTGCATAAGCAAGGCTTCGAACTGGTCGATGATCGTGAAGCGGCGCTGATCGCGAAGATCAAAAGCGCGATCGTGCAACTCGTGCATCACAATGGATCGAACGGTGAACGCGTGAAGTTGAGCGACCATCTGTCAGCGGTGCTGCACAAGGAATATTCTTCGCTCGCTTCGCTCTTCAGTGAAGTGGAAGGCATCACGATCGAACATTTCTTTCTTTTACAACGACTCGAGCGTGTGAAGGAATTGATCAAGTACGGCGAACTCACCATGAGCGAGATCGCTTTTGAAACAGGCTTCAGTAGTGTTGCGCATTTGAGCGCACAATTCAAGAAGCTTACGGGCATGACGCCTACGGCTTTCAAGGATCTTGGTGTGGGAAGGTTGCCGTTGGATCAGGTGGGCCGAAACTGACGGAACTCTTACCGATCGGCCTTACGCCAGAGCGATCCGTTGCGCGTATGGATCGCGCTGAGCTTCCCTTGCTGTTCCGATCTGGAAAGTGTTTCGCGCGCTTCATCGTGCGGTATTCCCAGTACCACCGCAGCTTCCTGCGCGGTCCAGCTTTCATATCGATCGAACAATTCGTCGATCGAAGTTGGAAGTGGTGCAGGCTTCAGTCCGGGTGCTAGTTTCTTCACCGCATCTTCGAAAGTTCCGTAAGGTCGCGATCCGTACACCAGGTGTCGTTCACCATTTTCGTTACTGAAGAACATGCTCGGGAAACCGCGAACACCCAGCGCACGCGCCAGCGTTAGATCCGCATTGAACAAGGCGTTCGCCGCACCATTGATGTCATTCTTCAATTTCGATGTATCGAGCCCGACTTGTGCGGCGGCCTGCAACTGCACTTCCAACTTGGCGATGTTCTTCTTCTCCATGAAGACCATTTCACGCATGCGTCGCATGAATCGTTCAGCTTTTTCGATCCCCTGCAATTCCGCGGCCTTGTAAGCGATGCTCGGCGGGTAACTGCTCTTCAGCGGATCCTCGATCCACACATCGCCGATGATCGGCATGCGGTAATGTGAACTTGCTTCATCCCAATGCACCGCCACATCGGCCGGGCTTTTTATGCCACCGCCGTTGTATCCTTCCCAGCCGGGAAGCAGCCCGCCCATGTGCATATCGATCTTGATCGCATCGCCGTATGCGAGCTTCAGCTTCCGTAATTGTGGTTCAACGCCCCAGCAGGAGGAACAGATCGGATCGGAGAAATACTGGATCGTGATCGCAGTTGTCTGCAAACTGTTCTTTTCAATTGCTTCCAGCGTTCCGTCAACATGCTCGTGGCCCGGTATCGCACAGATGCCGGTATCGGGATCGCAGATCAAGGCGGAATGGATGTTCTTTTCTTTCATGGGTTCCTGTGCCTGGCCACATGCGACAAGAAAATGCACGATCGATAGCAATAGCGCGGTCCGTAGCATGTGGGTTAACTTTCGTGATACAAAGGTCCGGGTGAATGGAAGAGCTATCAAGAGGTCAACAGAAGTTGACCACCTCCATGAACGATGCGGATTGCCCGGCTGAAGCGGCTTTGCGAAGCATTTCAGGAAAATGGAAACCACGGATCCTCCGGCTCGCCATGGATGGTCCGATCCGTTTCAATCAACTGTTGCGCGATCTGCCCGGTGCGAGCAAACAAGCGCTGACAGTAGCGCTGCGTGAGATGGAGGCCGATGGAGTTCTACTTCGCGAAGTGAAGCGTTTGAAACCGTTGCACGTAGAGTATCAGCTTACAGAGCAGGGCCGATCGCTTATTCCGTTGTTGAAAGGTTTGGAAGGCCGATCGGAAGATCAATGACAAGCCTGCCCCGTTCCTGGAACGATCTGCAGATCCGGGCTGATGTAAGGGATGCCGAGCCCAAGCCCGCGTAGAATGAAGAGCACCGCTATCGCGGCATAAGCATAGGGCGCCACGCGTTTCAAGGTGGATCGGAAATTCGGCCCGAAGGCTCCAGCACCGATCCGCAGGCCGATCAACGCGGGCCATGTGCCCAGCCCGAAGAAGAGCATGAAGAGCGCGCCCTGCCACCATCCATCCTGCGCCAGGGCTCCTGCCACTGCGAGGTAGACCATTCCGCAGGGCAGCAATCCGTTCAATGTTCCAGTGAAGAAAAGTCCGGTACTGGAGGTGCGTTTCAGCTGCCGCGCCATCATGCCCTGCATGCGCATCACGAAGGTTCCCGCGCCTTTGGTGAACCAATGCAGTTTCAAGAACGATGGCATCAGGAGTGAAAGAAGGATGAGAGATCCCATTGCGATCGAAACGATCTGTTGCAAACCCGCGAGCTGGAGCCCGCGGCCGAACAGGCCGAACAGCGCACCGATCAATGTGTAGGTGATCACTCTTCCGGAATTGAGCAACAGCGCGCTGCGCAAACGATGGAAGAACGTGTTCCTGGGCGCCGGGATCGCCAGGGCGAGCGGGCCGCACATGCCAAGGCAATGCGCACTGCCAAGTATCCCAAGGCCGAATGCTGTGATCAGCAGCGCGCTCATTTCAAATAGATCCGATCGTTGACGAGGAAATTTTCTTCGCCGGCACTCCACTCCAAGTGCACTTTGTAAAGCCCCTTCATCCGATCCGCGATCGGAACATGCAGCGGTTCGCCATCCTTCAGATCGAAAGCGATCCGGTCATCGGCTCGTGCATCGGACGGGCGTTGCAGGTATAGTTCGCCTTTGATGGTTTCGCCTTTGAAGACATCCGGAAAGGAAACAACAAGTTCATCGCCGATCAGGTCCATTGCCGGTGTGCCACCCATGCGTTGCACATTGCCCAGCTTGTCGATCTGTTGTTGGTAACGGATCTCCTGCTCGTAATAATTCTCCGCGACAAGATCTTCCTGTGCGTGATAAGCGCGGAACAGGAAAGTAGCCATCATCACGGCAAAGCCTGTCATCACCAGAAAAATGCCTTGTACCCAGGAGATCTTCATTGTGCAGTTCCTATTGGTCCCATGAACGTTGTGTTCACTTCTTCGATCAATTCATCGCCGGAAAAGATCCCGACCTGAAGCTCTGTCTTCACTCCTTTGATCCGCGATCGATCCAGGATTATGAATAGCGATCCCTGGCCGAGTGCGGCGCGTTCCAGGTGCGGCGCGTGGCCAACGAGTTCGATCTCTCCGACATCATCCATCAACCTGAATTCGATCGGAAGTTCCTTATTGGTCTTGTTCACCAGCTTGTAGTTGTACAGGTTGCTGATGCGCCCATCCTCCTTCGTCTGGTAAAGCATTCCGGGCGTGCGCAACACGGTCGCCTCCACATCGCTGCGCATGATGATGAGCGCGCCGATCACCACGAGAAGACCGGTGAGCAGAACACTGTACGCCTTCATGCGCATGGTGAATTTCCATGGCTTGTTCTCGGCGATCTCCGTTTCGCTCGCGAAGCGGATCAGCCCTTTCGGCAGATCCACCGCACCCATCATGTGATCGCACGCATCGATGCAGGCGGTGCAATTGATGCATTCGAGTTGAGTTCCGTTGCGGATATCGATCCCGGTGGGGCATACGTTCACGCACGCGCGGCAATCGATGCAATCGCCTTTGCCCGCAGCCTTCCGATCCTCGCCTTTGCGGAATTTAGCGCGGCCTTCACCGCGCACGCGATCATACGCGATCACCGTTGTGTGGCGATCAAGCAATACGCCCTGAAGGCGGCCGTAAGGGCAGATCGTGGTGCACACCTGTTCGCGCATGAAGGCGAACACGCCATAGAACGCACCCGAGAAACCGATCATTCCAAGAAAACCGGCCACGTGTTCGGTTGGCGGTGAAGTGATGATCTGGATCAGCCGTTCGCTGCCGACGAGGTACGCGAGGAACGTGTTCCCGATGAGGAATGCGATCGAAAAGAACGCGAAATGTTTCAGGCTTTTCTTGAAGATCTTATTCGCATCCCACGGTGCCTTGTTCAGGGCTTGTTGCTGGCGCCAATCGCCTTCGATCCAATATTCGATCCGCCGGTAGACCAGTTCCATGAATACCGTTTGCGGACAAAGCCAGCCGCAGAACAAACGACCGAACGCAACTGTGAAGAGCGCAATGAAGATGATGCCGGCGATGAAGGCCAGAACGAAGATGTGGATGTCCTGCGGCCAGAAGGTCTGGCCGAAGATCACGAACCTGCGATCGATGATGTCCAGCAAAAGCAACGGTTCACCACCGATACGGATGAACGGGCCTGTGAAAAGGAACGCGAGCAGGAGGTAACCAACGATCGCCCGCCGGTTGAACCATTTTCCACCCGGTTTCTTCGGATAGATCCATACGCGTTTTCCGCGTTTATCCACCGTGGCGATCGAATCGCGAAAGCTTTCGTCGATCCGGAAGTCGTTGGTGACAGTGGTGTGCATCTCTCGCTGGAAGGAGCAGCAACTCCTTTTCGATCACGAGGTCAAAGCTACCGGGAGGGCTTAGCTCCGGGAATGATGTTCGTCAGCTTCCGCGCCAGGTCGAGGCAGCTCTTTTGATCGGAGATGGTTCGTTCACAAACCGGCGGTCGCAGCCTGTTCCACACCCGTAGTCTCTTCCATCCATATCTCGCCTTCTGGTGCTTTCGCATTGGGCGGATCGGTGCCGTGCAGGCTGATGATGTAGTTGGAGACCGCGTGGATCTCGATCGGGGAAAGTTGTGCCTTCCACGCGATCATGCCGCGTTCCGGTACACCGTACTTCACCGTTTTGAAGATGTTCTTGATCCCGCCACCGTTCTTCCAGTGATCATCGGTGAGGTTTGGACCCACAGTGCCTTCGCCTGCTGCACCATGGCATGCCTTGCAATTGATGTCGAATATCGCTTTTCCGTTCGCGATCATGCCAGGATCTATGGTGGCGGTGTTCTCATCCACGGCCGCCGCATTGCTTGCGAGATACGCTTCAACATCGGCCTTGGCCTGCGCCATTTCCTGTTCGTATTCTTCGATCTGCTGTGGCCAGATATCGAGTACATGAACGTTCACGATATACAGTACGGACCACGCGATGGTCCCGTAGAAAAGCCACAACCACCATGGTGGAAGTACATTGTCCAACTCACGGATCCCATCGTATTCGTGATGCAGTTCGATGTCCTTTTCATCTTCAACCTTCACAGTTCGCGTAAGACGCTGCAATAGGTTGTCCGCGAAGGATGGCTTTTCGGCGATCGGTACCACATCGATCCTGTTCTCCAGTGCCGTGCTGAGCATGCCGCGGATCATCATCAGTTGCGCTATCATGATCACGAAAAGCAGGGCATTCGCCGCAGCAAGCATCCAGAAAATGCCGCTAGCGCTCATTTCACCGGAGGTAGTGCTCGCCGCATGCGCATCGTTCGCGATCAGTACCAAGAGAAAGAGCATCGCTGCCGATCCTCCTTTCCGGAATTTCTCCAGGAAGAACTTGCCGCTGCCGCCGATCGCTTTTATCACCGAACCGAGCGTGAGGATGATCACCGCCTGGATCAGCGCCATCACCAGCAGGATGAAATTTGTTTCCATGGTAGCACCGATCAACGGGGCTGGATATGCGTTCGGATCAGCGGCATGGGTGATCACCGGCACCAGCATGGCGATCGGCAGAAGGATCGGGGCGCGGTAATTTTTCATTGTTCGAAGTTTCTTGTGAAATGATCGTTCGTTCCATCGCCGGCGAGCGGCATCTCCTCCAAATGCTTCAAGCGTTCCCTGCTCGTGGTCATTATCAGCAACGTGGCGATGATGAAGATGCCGAAGAAGAGAATGAAGGCGATCACCGGATAGATGCTGATGTCCGCGATCGAGGCCATATGTCCTTTGATGAACTTGAGCATGGCTCTACTTTGAAGGATCCATTTCCGGCACTGCGTCGATCTGCTTTATGTCCGTGCCGATCCGTTGCAGGTAGGCGATCAGTGCGATGATGTCCATATCGGGGCTGGCTTCAATGCCATCCTTTTTCAGGTTGGCCACGATCTTTTCCGCCTGTGCACGCAGATCGGCGTTCGCCTGTTGATCGAAGCCGGCCGCATAAGGAACACCGAGCTTCTGCATCGCGCGGATCTTCGCAGGAACGATCGCCGTATCGATCTTGTTCTCGAACATATGCGTATAGGATGGCATGATGGACCCGGCGCTCATGCTGGTGGGATCCCACATGTGGTAGTAATGCCAGCTATCCGGATATTTTCCGCCCACGCGGTGCAGATCGGGGCCGTTGCGCTTGCTGCCCCATTGGAACGGATGATCGTAGATGAACTCGCCTGCTTTGCTGTATTCACCATAACGCTCGGTTTCGCTTCGGAAGGGACGAACCATTTGTGAATGGCACGTGTAGCAGCCTTCCATGATGTAGATGTCGCGGCCTTGCAGTTCCAGCGGTGTGTACGGCATCACGCTGGCGATCGTTGGTATGTTGCTCTTCACCAGGAAGGTCGGCATCATTTCGATCAGGCCTCCGATCGCCACGGCGATCAAGCTGAAGACCATCAACTGGATCGGGCGGCGTTCGATCCAACGGTGCCAGTGACCTGCACTTTCGCCAACATAGACTTTTTCCATTGCGGGCGCCTGGGCATCCTCGTTCGCGATCAATTTCCCGGCGCGTACGGTGCGATAAACGTTGTAGACCATCACCAGTGCACCGCTGAGGTAGAGCGCTCCGCCAAGCCCACGCAACCAGTAAGCGTACTTGATCTGCAGCACCGTATCCATGAAATTCTTGTAGAGCAGGTAACCGTCCGGGGTGAATTGCTTCCACATGAGGCTTTGCGTGAAGCCTGCGAAATACAGCGGCACCGCGTAGAACACGATCCCAAGCGTGCCCAGCCAGAAGTGCACATTGGCCAGTTTGACGCTGAAGAGTTTCGTTCCGAAGAGCCGCGGAATGAGCCAGTAGATCATGCCGAACGTGAGGAATCCGTTCCAGCCGAGGCCGCCCACATGCACGTGTGCGATAGTCCAATCCGTGAAGTGGCTGATGCTGTTCAACACTTTGGTGCTCATCAGCGGACCTTCCAATGTCGCCATGCCGTAGGTGGTCACAGCGACAACGAAGAATTTCAGGACGGGATCCTCACGCACGCGATCCCAGGCTCCGCGCAATGTCAACAGGCCGTTCAACATACCACCCCAGCTCGGTGCGATGAGCATTATGCTGAACACGATCCCAAGGCTCTGCGCCCAATCCGGAAGCGCGGTGTAGAGCAAGTGGTGTGGCCCGGCCCAGATGTAGATGAAGATGAGCGCCCAGAAATGGATGATCGACAGTTTGTAGGAATACACCGGGCGATTCGCGGCCTTCGGGAGGAAGTAGTACATAAGCCCGAGGTACGGCGTGGTGAGGAAGAAGGCCACTGCATTATGGCCGTACCACCATTGCACGAGCGCATCCTGCACACCGGCATACCAGCTGTAGCTCTTCATGAAGCTCACCGGGATCTCGAAGCTGTTCACGATGTGCAGCATGGCCACGGTGACCCAGGTGGCGATGTAGAACCAAACAGCGACATAGAGGTGCCGTTCGCGACGCTTCAGGATCGTGCCCATCATGTTGATCCCGAACACCACCCACACAAGGGTGATCGCGATATCGATCGGCCATTCCAGTTCCGCGTATTCCTTGCCGGAAGTGAAGCCGAGCGGCAGCGAGATCGCTGCGGAAACGATGATCAGCTGCCAGCCCCAGAAATGGATCCAACTGAGCTGATCGCTGTACATGCGCGTTTTGAGGAGACGCTGCATGCTGTAGTAGACACCGGCGAAGATCCCGTTGCCCACGAAGGCGAAGATCACCGCGTTGGTGTGCAGCGGCCGCAACCTTCCGAAGCTGAACCACTGCGCGAAGTTCAATTCGGGCATCACCATCTGGAAGGCGATCGTGAGGCCCACGAGCATGCCTACCACGCCGAAAAGGATCGTGGCGAACAGGAACGCTTTCACGATCGCATTATCATAACTGAAATGTTCGATCGTTCCGGTGATGCGGGGTTCGACCTTCTGGGTTTGTACGGATGCAAGCATCGCGATCACACGTTATTGGACTTGTTGTTTTCAGCAGCGCCGGCGGCACGGGGCGCACGAACGGTCGGGAGATGGTCGCCGAGCACGCGTACACCCGGGGAACGATCATCTTCGAACTGTCCGCTCTTCACCGCCCAGGTGAATGCGGCGAGAAAGACAAGCGCCACGATGGTGCTGGCCGCTATGAGAAGGAAGATGATCGTCACGCCGGGGAACTGTAGAGGCCACAAATCTCAAATGGCGCAGCTTTCCAAGGCATGATGATCATCAGGCAACGATCATGACATTCGTCAGGTTGAAGGTTGATATTATTGGGGGTTGGAGGATGGGACAGTTGGAGGTTGAATGCGAAACTTTGGCAAGGTTGTGCGACTGGTGCAAGGCAGTTCCATCCTCTCCAACCATCAGCATCCAACAAAATCGAATCGATCGGCTGACATCCGTCATACCGGGCCCCATTTCACGCGCAGACCTTTGCTTCCGTGGAAAAACGCATTGCGGAAAAGACCTCGTGCTACCATTGCGGCGACACCTGCGCGGATGAGCACCTGATCTATGATGAGAAGGATTTCTGCTGCACGGGATGCCGCGCGGTGTACGGGCTCTTGCACGAGAGCGGTCTCGGCAATTATTACGAGCTGGCGGAGAAGCCGGGCGTGAAGGAGCAGGGCGATGCGATGAAGATGCGGCCCGAGCTTTTCGATCTGCCGGAAGTGCGGGAGAAACTCGTGGAATTCAGTGAGGACGGGGTGACGCGCGTGGTGCTCACGGTGCCGCAGATGCATTGCAGCAGTTGCATCTGGCTGCTTGAGAACCTCGATCGGGCGGAGCCGGCGATCATCCGTTCGCGCGTGCGTTTTTCGGAGAAGGAACTGAGCATAACGTTCCGTGAGACACAACTCGGTTTGCGCGGATTGGTGGAGCTTTTGCGGCGGATCGGGTACGCGCCGCTGTTGAATACGGATAAGGATAAAAAGGCGCGGCGCGGGCCGGGAGTGCCGCGGATGATGTATGTGAAGCTGGGCGTCGCAGCGTTCGCGTTCGGGAACATCATGCTCTTCAGCTTTCCGGAATATCTGGGGGCCGACCATGAGGATGCCGCGCTGCTGAAAGGTTTCCAGTTCCTGAGCCTGTTGTTCTCGCTGCCGGTGCTGTTGTTCGCGAGCACCGACTTTTTTACTTCGGCGTGGGCGGGGCTGCGGAACAGGACGGTGAACATCGACCAGCCGATCGCGCTGGGGATCATCGCGCTTTTCGTGCGCAGCACATTGGATGTGCTGATGGGGACCGGTCCGGGATATTTCGATTCGCTTGGCGGATTGATCTTCTTTTTGTTGATCGGAAGATGGTACCAGGCGTACACGTACCAGGCGCTGAGCTTCGATCGTGACCTGAATGATTTTCTGCCGCTGGTGGTGCTGCGAAAGCGCGGTGATGCGGAAGAAGCGGTGAACGTTTCGGATCTGATGGAAGGCGATCGGATCGTGGTTCGCGATCAGGAGTTGATCCCGGTGGATGGAGTTCTTCGTGGCGGGATTGCGAACATCGACAACAGTTTCATCACGGGTGAACCACTGACAACGCGAAGAATGGTGGGCGATACGATCCGCGCGGGAGGCCGCCAGCGCGGTGCGGCGATCGAACTGGAAGTGGTGAGACCTTTCCAGCAGAGCCATCTGAAACGGCTGTGGGAGGAACACACCGGTCATGGACAACGGCCGAAGATGCCGCGCATGATCGATGCGGTGGCGCGCAGATTTACGATCGCGGTGATGCTGATCTCGGTGATGGCCGGACTATATTGGTGGGGAAAAGATCCATCGATGATCTGGCCGGTGGTAACAGCGGTGTTGATCGTTGCCTGCCCCTGCGCGTTGGCGCTTGCCATGCCTTTCACCTACGGCCATACAATGCGATTGCTGGGCAAACGAGGCGTGTTCCTGCGGGATTCCGAAGTGGTGGAGCGCATGGCCTTCATCTCGAAAGTGGTGTTCGACAAGACCGGCACGCTCAC
>JAEZDL010000096.1 GCA_023418095.1 Bacteroidota bacterium | reverse complement strand
AACCGAAGGCTGGCAGGGTTCGATCGGAAGGATCCATCTCGGCCTCATGGGCGATCCATCATTGCGTATGCAGATGATCGCGCCGCCCACATCCCTTACCGTTAGCAACTCGAACGGGACCGCTGCTTTCAACTGGTCTGCTTCACCGGAAAGCAACATTCTGGGTTACCATATCTACCGTTTCAGCTCCACCGGTACCATCACCCGTCTCACCACAAATCCAGTGAGCGGTACTTCATACCAGAACGCTGCGATCCCTTTTGAAGCAGGCCGTGAATACATGGTGCGTGCGGTGAAGCTTCAAGTGAACCAGAGCGGTAGTTACCTCAACCTTTCACTCGGCGCGATCGCTACAGCGGCTGGATCGGCATCGGCGGATTGCTCCGGTGTGGTGGGCGGAAGCGCTGTACCAGGTTCGCCTTGCAACGACAATGATCCATGTACCACCAACGATACTTGGAACTCGAATTGCCAATGCGTGGGAACACCTGGTACGATCTCCGCTTCGATCACGCCGCAAGGCCCAACGAGCTTCTGCTCAGGTGGAAGTGTCGTGTTGAGCGCGAACACCGGCAGCGGTTACACTTACACCTGGAAGCGTGATGGCACCACGATCAGCGGCGCAAGCGGATCGAATTACACCGCCACTGAGGCCGGGAACTACACGGTGCGGATCAGCAACGGTGGCTGCGAGAACACTTCCTCAGGAGTTAGTGTATCGATCAGCTCCGCACCTTCCGCTTCGATCACACCTCAAGGTCCTACGAGCTTTTGCTCGGGTGGAAGTGTCGTGCTGAGCGCGAACACCGGCAGCGGTTACACCTACACCTGGAAGCGCGACGGCACCACGATCAGCGGCGCAAGCGGATCGAATTACACCGCGACCGAAGCTGGCACCTACACGGTGCGCATCAGCAACGGTGGCTGCCAGACCACTTCCTCGGGCGTAAGTGTATCGGTCAACTCCGCACCAACCGCCACGATCACTTCTTCGGGTGGAACGAATTTCTGTGAAGGAGGAAGCGTGGTACTGAATGCGAACACAGGCAGTGGTTACACCTATACCTGGAAGCGCGATGGCACCACGATCAGCGGCGCCAACGGATCGAGCTACACGGCATCGATCAGTGGTAGCTACACCGTCACCATCGGATCGGGCAACTGCTATTCCACTTCGGCACCGCTTGCGTTGAACGTGAACAGCGGACCTGTGGCATCGATCAGCCCAGCTGGATCGACCACGATCTGCGAAGGAAGTTCGGTGCTGCTCAACGCCACAACCGGCGCAGGCTTGTCATACAGCTGGCAATTGAACGGGCAGGTGATAAGTGGGGCCTCCGGATCGAGTTTCGCAGCAGCCCAGCCAGGCAACTACACGGTTACCGTTACCGGGAACGGATGCAGCGCCACATCCTCGAGTGTACAAGTGTCATCCTTTACTCCGGAAGCACCTGAGCTCACGGTCAACGGCGGATCGACCATCTGCGCGGGTGGATCGGTGACGATCAGTGCCACCCCTGTTCAGGGTGCAACGTATTCATGGACCTTGAATGGATCGGATCTTTCGGAGGAAGGTGCGTCCATCGAAGCGACCGAAGGCGGTGTCTACGGGTTGCAGATCTCCACCGGGGATTGCAACTCCGCGATCGGGACCACGGAGATCTCGGTACTGGAGCTTCCAGAGATCGCGATCGGCTCGCATGGACCCACGATGGTCTGCACCGGGGATACGGTCGTTCTCAACGCCACCATCGATCCATCCTTTGCCTACATGTGGATGCTTGATGGACAGTTGATCCCTGGCGCGGTCGACACAGTCTTCGCGGCCACCTTGCCTGGTGAATATTCAGTATACGTGAGCAACGGCACCTGTTCGAATACCTCGGCCCCGATCCAGGTGAGCATGACGCCTGATGTGAACGTGTTCACTTCGGGATCCACCGATTTCTGTGCCGGCGACAGCGTGGTGATCACAGCCGTGGCGGATAGTGCTTACTCGTATGCCTGGACCTTGGATGGCGTTCTTCTGCCCGATACCACCGCCTCCATCACCGCGATGGTTTCCGGAACCTATCTCGCCACGATCGCTCATGGCGCTTGTTCCGCCAGTTCTGCACCGATCGAAGTGATCGCCAATGCCATACCTGTGGCTGGAATCACGGCCAACGGACCTTTGACCTTCTGCGCAGGTGAAAGCGTGCAGTTGATCGCTCAGGCAGATACGTCGTGGACCTACCAATGGTCGATCGATGGTGTGAACATCGAAGATGCCACTTCCGATATCCACATGGCGACCGCGACCGGGGCGTACAGCGTAGCGGTGAGCAATGGCGGATGCACGATCGCATCAGCGGAAGTAGCGGTGATCACATTGCCGGTGGTCTCGCTCGAGCTGGACGGGCCAGCTGCGTTCTGTATCGGTGATAGCGTGGTGATCAGCGCGATGGCGGATAGCACCTATGAGTATACCTGGAGCTTCAACGGCGTTGAGATGGAAGGTGTCGACGCATCGGCCATTACCGCCAACACGGCCGGTTCTTATCAGGTCGCGATCGATGACGGTACCTGCAGTGCTATTTCCGAGGTGGTCGAAGTGATCACCAGTGAAGAGCCGGTGTTCAGCATCAGCACGATCGGCGAGACGACATTCTGTGCCGGCGATAGTGTGCTGCTCGTGATGGAAAGTGACAATGCTTCTTACGGAGTGGAGTGGTCCCTGAATGACGTAGTACTTGCCGATGGCGATAGTCTCTACGCTTCTGTAAGTGGCGTGTACATCGCAACGGTGAACAACAACGGCTGCATGGTAAGCGATACGGCCGAAGTAGTGACCACCCTTCCGTTGGTTGAACTGATGCTTCAGGGCGACACTTCCTTCTGCGAGGGAAGCAGCGCAGTACTTCACACCACGTTCGACAGTACCTACACTTATCAATGGCTCATGGACGGTGAAGCCATCGCTGATGGGAATTCACATGAATTGCTCGTTACGACCTCGGGTAACTACAGTGTTCTTGTTGAAGGTAATGGCTGCAGCACCACATCCGCAGCGATCGCTCTTGAAGTGAGCACCGCACCTGAGATCAACTGTTATGAAGATGCTGCATCGGGTATCGTGGGTGTTGAAGTGCTCAATGGCAATGGTCCCTTCACCTACATGTGGAACGGCAATGCTGAACTCGATTCCGCCATTCTCGTGGTCGAAGGCCCCGGCATCCATATCGTTACCGTGACCGACCAGAACGGTTGCAGCGAAACCTGCACAGTAACGATCACCAGCGGGAACGAGGATGACTGCCTCGGGCTGCGCACCCAGGAACAGGCGTACTGGACCGAAGCTGAACTTGCCACCAACGATTTTGCCCAAGCGTTCCCAGAGGGTATCACCATTGGTTGCGGATTCCGGATGCTCACCTTGACCACTGCTCAAGCAGTGGATGCGTTCCTGCCATCAACGGGCCCATCACAGCGGTTGCCATTCGGCCAGATGACCGATCCAGGCAACACCTATGGCAATTCGCTCGCCGGTGAACTGGTGGCGTTGAAGATCGCGGTTCGGTTCGATGAGTTGTCCGCTGATTTTGCGAATGCGGAAACGCTCCTGAAGGATGCGGTGATCGCTGAAGGCATCTTCGCTGGATCCACAGTGGCCGAGGTGATCGAGGAAGCGGATCGCAAAGTGGGTGGTTGTTTCTCCTGGTTCAGCCGGAATCAATTGAGGATCGCACTTCATGAGATCAATTCCGGATACATCGGTGGAACGACGGCCAGTGGTTATCTGGAATGCCCGCAGCAGGCCGATCAGCCTGATCCGCCTTCCCCGCCAGTGGTCTCTGAACAGAAGGAGGAATCCAAGTTCGCGACCACCACCACCGCCTACCCCAACCCGTTCACTGAACATACCACGATCGTGGTGGGTGAATTGGAGCACGATGATCACCTGGTGATCGACATTCTCTCTGCGGACGGTGTGCTGCTGGAGCGCGTGTTCGATGGACGGGTCCCTGCCGGTGTGGAGACCAAGGTGAACTGGAATGGAGCTTCCCGCGCCATGGGGGTATACTTCTATCGTGTAAGCGGTGAGCAGGATACCTTCACTGGACGACTGGTGCGCCAGTAGTAAACCTCTGAACAAAGGAACGGCCATCGCTTTTCGCGATGGCCGTTCCTGTTTGGATCACCTAACCGAAAAGTCGGGATAATACCTCGTCCACGCGGGATACCTGGATCACTTCGATCCCTCGCACGGATGGGATGCCTTTTGTGCCCTTCGGAACGAAGATGCGGGAAAAACCGAGCTTCTTCGCCTCGGCGATGCGCTGATCGGTGCGTGGCACGGGCCGTACCTCGCCGGTAAGTCCCACTTCACCCGCAAAGCATTGATCCATCGGTACCGCGATATCGGCATTGGAACTAAGGATCGCACATACCACGGCCAGATCGACGGCAGGTTCCTCTACACGAAAACCACCGGCCAGGTTGAGGAAAACATCCTTCTGGCCAAGCCTGAAGCCACAGCGCTTCTCCATCACGGCGAGCAGCATGTTCAATCTTCGCAGATCGAACCCGGTGGAACTTCGTTGCGGTGTGCCGTACACGGCACTGCTCACCAAGGCCTGCACCTCGATCAGGAATGGGCGCATGCCTTCCATGGTGCCGGCCACCACCACCCCGCTGGGCCTTTCCGCCCTGTCGCCAAGTAGTATGCGGCTGGGATCCTCGACTTCGGCCAGCCCGCTGCCCTGCATTTCGTAGATCCCCAGTTCGTTCGTGCTGCCGAAACGGTTCTTCAACGGACGGAGCAGCCGGTAGGAATGATCCCGATCACCTTCGAACTGAAGCACGCAATCCACCATATGCTCCAGCACTTTCGGGCCTGCGATCGAACCATCCTTGGTGATATGGCCGATCAACACCATCGGGATACCCGTGGTCTTGGCGAAGCGCATGAGTTCCGCGGTGCATTCCCGCACCTGGCCCACGCTGCCCGGGCTGGCCTCCAGTATCGAAGTGTGAAGGGTCTGCACGCTATCGATCACTACCAGCGAGGGCTTCAGTTGATCGATATGTTTGAAGATGGCCTGGGTGTTGGTCTCGGTGAGCACGAAGCAGTTCGCGCCGGCATCAGCTCCGTTCCCCAATCGATCGGCGCGCATCTTCACTTGATGCTCACTTTCCTCACCGCTCACATAGAGTGTGCGCAGGTGTGGATCGCGCAACGCGGTCTGGAGCAGTAATGTGCTTTTACCGATCCCCGGTTCACCACCCAGCAGGATCATGCTCCCGGGCACCAGACCGCCGCCGAGCACACGTGTGAGCTCACGATCGTTCAGCGCGGCACGCGGCCCATCCTGCTCAGGTATTTCTTGGATCGGCACCGGCTTCGGATCGCGATGGAGTAGATCCGCTGGAATTCCACCGCGTGAGGCGGAGCGGTCCACGATCTCCTCCACCAGCGAGTTCCATTCCCTGCATTGGCTGCATTGGCCAAGCCACTGTGAATGGCTGGCGCCACAATTCTGGCAGACGTACTTCGAGCGCAGCTTAGCTGCCATGGCGGATCTTCTCGACCAATGCGGTGGTCGAGAATCCTTCGACCAATTTGAGCGACTTCACCTGGCCGCCATAGGTGCGAACATATTCCGATCCCACGATCCGCTCTTCGGACCAATCGCCACCCTTCACGAGCACATCCGGGCCGATCGCCTGGATCAGTTCCAAAGGAGTGTCCTGATCGAAGATCACCACGGAATCGACCAGGCGCAAAGCGGCGAGCACTTTTGCCCGGCTATCCTGATCGTTCAGTGGCCGATCCAGCCCTTTGCCCTGGCGCCGTACGCTCGCATCGCTGTTGAGGCCCACCACGAGCCGGTCGCCCAATGCGGCCGCCTCCTCCAGGTATTCAACATGGCCGCGGTGAAGTATATCGAAGCAGCCGTTGGTGAACACGATCCGATCGCCGCGCAAACGCCAGATGTTCACCATGCGCTGAACGGCCACAAGGTCCATTATGCGTTTATCGGCCGGAGCCGTGGCCAGTTCGGTGGTCATGCGGGTACGTTTCTGCGTTTGCGCGAGATCAAAAGTAGCGATATGCCTCCGAGCACGATGATCATCGCGGTCTGTGCCGCCCACAGCAACCAACCCATGGCGAGCGCATCGGGCCTGATGATACCGCCACCTTCAGGTGCAGGCATGTAAATGCTCACGATCAGGGCGACGAATGCGGGATAGGCACCGATCCCACCCTGCACCAGAACGATCCCCACCGATCCCGCGATGAAGCCGGCCATAACCCCGGCGAATGGAACAGAAGCGGTTGTGCCGAGGGCGAAAAAGCCCACCCAGAACATCGCCACATAGAGGCCCCAGATAAGGAAAGTATGCAGCAGGAAAAGACCTTTCTGCCTTGTCCGTATGATGGATCGAAGCCCATCCATGAAGCCTGATGCCGTAGATCTTACACGGGCGCGGAATGCAGGCCGTTGCCAAAGGACGCGCAGAACGAACCCGGCCATGAGAACGAGCAGGCCGATCGCGATCGGCAGGAAGGGACTTGTGGTGGGAACATCTTCGGCGGCATTGCCTGAATTCCGGAATGATTCGATCCGCGCCTGGATCAGGTCCATACGCTCGAATTGCAATGCGATCGTGATCGCGGCGATGGAAAGCAGGATCAGCATATCCACGGTACGTTCCGCCATGATCGTTCCGAAGCCCTTTTCGAAAGGCACTCCTTCGGCGCGATACAGCATCACCGCGCGTGTCGCTTCACCAGCGCGGGGCAGCACCATGTTCATGAAGTATCCTGAAAGTGTCGCGTTATAACTGTTCCAGAGGCCGACATGATGCCCCATGTGACCGAGCAGATAGCGCCAGCGCCATGCGCGGCTGAGGTGGCTGAGCCAGCCGAGGATCACGCTCAGGCCGAGCCACCACCAGTTGGCCTGGCCAAAGGCCACGAAAAGGTCCCGGCGTTGCTGCTGGTCCAGCTGCCGGTAGAAGTAGATCACGAGCCAGATCCCAAGTGCAAGCGGGACCACCACCTTCAATGTGGCGATCAAAAGATCACGAGGCCGCTTACTTGAGCTTGTTGGTGCGCTCATCGGGGAACACGATGCTGGGCCTGAAAGCGCGCGCCTCCTCGATGCCCATACGGGCATAAGCCACCACGATCACGATATCGCCCACCCGTGCCTTGTGTGCTGCCGGACCATTCAGGCAGATCTTGCCCGATCCGCGCTCACCCTTGATCACGTAGGTCTCCAGCCGCTCGCCATTGTTCACGTTGAGCACCTGCACCTTCTCTCCTTCAATGAAGCCCACGGCATCGATCAGGTCCTCATCAATGGTGATGCTACCGATATAATCGAGGTTCGCTTCACTGATGCTTACGCGATGCAGCTTCGCGCGGAGCACTTCGATCGTCATTTTCAGGCTGATCCCGTCGCCATTGGCTTCGGGCGCGCAAATTTACGGCTTATGTTCCGAATGGAAGCGATCGGAACTACTTGCGGCTCACAAGGATGTTGTCGATCAGCCGTACGGGTCCCACTTGCGCCGCGATGAGCGCCACCACCTGAGCATGCCCTTCCCATGATCCGATCGGTCGCAAAGTGCGCGGATCGGCGAGACCGAAATGATCGAGCTTCACGATCGGCGAGGTCGAAAGCAGATCCGAGACAGCCTGATGAAGATCGTTCACGGGAGTGGAGAAAGCCTGATCGGCGACCATCCGAAGCGCCTTGTATAGGAGTGAAGCTTCCCTTCTCTCATCGGCGTTCAACCGCATATTTCGCGAGCTACGTGCAAGTCCATCGCTCTCACGCGCCGTTGGGCAGGGAACGATCTTCTCCGGCCAGCGCTCCGCTCGGGCCACATGTTGCAGAATGGCAAGCTGCTGCCGGTCCTTCTCGCCGAAGAATGCTTCATCGGGCCGTACATAGAAGAAGAGCCGTTCCACCACGTTCACAACACCCTGGAAATGTCCCGGCCGCGATGGGCCCTCCCAATGCAGATCCAGCCCGCCCAGATCGTACTTCCTGGGTATGAAATCAGCGAAGATGCCCTCCTTTTCAGGAGTGAACAGAAGGTCGCAACCAGCATCCTTCAGCAACCGTGCATCCGCTTCGAGCCGCCGCGGATACTTTTCCAGATCCTTCGGATCGTTGAATTGCAAAGGGTTCACGAAGATGCTGCAGACCACGGCATCGCAGGTGGTCCGGGCCCGGTGGATCAAGCCGAGGTGCCCTTCGTGCAGGGCACCCATGGTGGGCACGAAACCGATCCGGGAAATGCTCCGGCGCGCATGTGCCACCTCATTGGCGATGGCTTCCGGGGTTTGTACGATCTTCACGATCCGCGCAGCCGTGGAACACGGAAAAGGGGGACGAAGCTAAAGGCAGGGTTTGATATCCCGGCGAAAATTCCATATTTTTGTACCCGATCCCCACCCTTATCATATGAGCTTGAAGAACGCCAAGGTCCTCACCATTTCCCAATCGATACACCCTTTCATGGATGGTCCGGAGGAAATGGCGAAGATCGCTCGCAATCTGCCGCAGGGTATACTGGAATGCGGAAATGAGATCAGGGTGTTCATGCCGAAGTTCGGCTGCATCAACGAACGGCGGCACCAGCTGCATGAAGTGATCCGCCTCAGCGGCATGAACCTGATCATCAATGATACTGACCATGCGTTGCTGATCAAGGTGGCCAGTGTGCCAAGCGCCCGAATGCAGGTCTACTTCATCGATAATGAAGAGTATTTCAAGCGCAAGGCAGATACGCACGATGCGGATGGTGAATTCTTCCGCGACAATGACGAACGTGCCCTTTTCTTCGGTCGCGGTGTGCTTGAGACCGTGAGGAAGCTGGGATGGGTCCCGGATATCATCCATTGCCATGGCTGGATGACCGCTTTCGTTCCATTGTATGTGCGCTATCACTTCAATGATGACCCGCATTTTGAGAATGCCAAGCTGGTATATACGGCCTATGATCAGAAATGCGAGTTGCTGGACAAGGACCTGCCGAAGAAGCTTGCGATGGAAGGTTTCGACCCCGCTCTCCTGAAAGGATTGGCCAAGCCGAACACGGACGAGTTGAGCAAATTCGCCATGAGCCTGAGCGATGGTGTGGTGCGTGGCAGCGCGAAGCTGGGCAAGGGATTGGAAGCCGCAGTGAAGGCATACGATAGACCGGTGATGAACTATGTTCCATACGGTGAACATGTAAAGGCCCACGCTGATTTCTACCACAGCGTATTGGAGGAAGCCTTGGTCTGAAGACATTGGGAACGATAACGAACGTCAAGAAGACACGGCCTGCGATGTGGGCCGTGTTCTTCATTTTGGGTGGCCTCTCGATCACCGGATGCAAAAAGCCCGACGCCGATCTGGGGTTGGAATTGCTGCCGGGTGATGAACTGGACGTTACAGGTGAGCCGGTGCCGCTCCGTGCATATAGTTTCGAGCAGGAACAGGTGCGTACCAGCGGCCTTACACGTAATCTGCTCGGCTCCTACCTCGATCCGCAATTCGGGTTGGTGAAGACCGGGATCGTCACCCAGTTGCGTCTCAGCAGTTCCAACGTGGGTGCCGGCATGGATACCACCGGATTACAGCCTGACAGTCTGGTGCTGTCATTGGTGTACGATGCGGCTGCACAGAACTACGGCGGGCTGGGAGCACAGATCTTCGAAGTGCATGAATTGAACGAGGATCTTTCAGTGGATTCGCTCTATCATACCGATGATCTCCCCGAAGTTCTGCCTGCCGATCTGGTCGCCGATCCAGGTGGAAGCATCACTCCCAGACCACTTGAGGCCGTGGTGATCGGAGGCGAGACGCTGCCGCCGCAACTGCGGATAAAGCTTTCGAACACCCTTGCGGATCGCTTCCTGAACGCCTTCAACACCCCATCGCTTTCGGACAACACCGCATTCCTTCAATTCTTCAAGGGCATCCATATCACGGTGAACAACGGAACGCAACTGCCTTTCCAGGAAGGCATCCTTTACTTCGATCTGCTCCATGCGGGATCGAAGGCCACCCTGTACTACCGTGATCAGAATGATCAACCCGACCTTCAGCGGAAGTTCGATCTGCCGGTTACCAGCAACAGCGTGCGTTATACCACTGCTGTGATCGATCATTCCCAGGCGATCGACCCATCGATCACCGCCGCTCTTGCCGACAGCAATGCTGTTACCGATGCGGTATACATCCAAACGCTGGGTGGGTCGCGCGTGGCGGTGCGCCTGCCTGATGTACAGGAATTCGCCGGCACCGATCGGATCCTTGCCAAGGCGGAATTGATCGCGCCGGTGGAAGGCACGTTCAACCCTTACCTGACGCCTCCGCTGCAGATCTTCCTTTTCCGGCTCGATGATGAAGGTGAAGAGATATTCCTGCCCGATCAACTCGGTGGCATCACGGCGATCGATGGAACATATCGATCGGATACGCGTGAGTATCGCTTCAACGTTACGCGCTATGTGCAAGGCTTGATCAACGGACAGATCCCGAACAACGGTTTCGAAATGGTGGCCGGATCGAGCGGGATCAGTGCGAACCGTGTTGTGCTTACCGCGCCCCGTGAGGACGGCAGCGGAATGCGGCTGCTCCTTACTTTTACCACATACTGAGATCAGATGTGCGGGATCGTAGCCTACATCGGTGGCAAGAATGCCTATCCGATCCTTATCAACGGCCTTCGCCGGCTGGAATATCGTGGTTACGATAGTGCGGGGGTCGCCCTGCTCGATGGCAATGGCATGCACATCTTCAAATGCCAGGGCAAGGTAAGTGACCTGGAGGCGCATGTGGCCGGAAAGGACCTTGCCGGTACGCTCGGGATCGGGCATACGCGCTGGGCCACGCACGGGGCACCGAACGATGTGAACGCGCACCCGCACCAGGGAACGAGCGGCAACATCGCGTTGATCCACAATGGCATCATCGAGAATTATGCTTCGCTCAAGGAGGAGTTGATCAAGCGTGGCCACCGCTTCCGCAGCGAGACCGATACCGAGGTATTGGTGAACCTGATCGATGATGTGCAGCAGACCGAAGGTGTCGATCTTGCCGATGCCGTCCGGCTCGCGCTGGACAGCGTGGTGGGTGCTTATGCGATCGTGGTCATCGATCGGAACGATCCCGATGTGATGGTGGCCGCGCGCCGAAGTTCACCCCTGGTGATCGGCATCGGAGAGGGTGGGGAATATTTCGTTGCCAGTGATGCCACACCGATCGTGGAACACACCAAGAACGTGGTCTATCTGGAAGATGGGGAGGTGGCCGTGATCGATCGGAAGAAGCCCTTGAAGATCCGCAACATCAGGAACCAGGAGAAGACCCCTTTCATCCAGGAGCTGGAGATGCATCTCGAAGCGCTGGAAAAAGGCGGTTACGATCACTTCATGCTGAAGGAGATCCATGAGCAGCCGCGCAGCATTCGCGACAGCATGCGCGGAAGGATCGATCTGAAGAAAGGCCAGGTGGTGCTGGGCGGCATCAAAGATTACGAGCAGAAATTCGTCAACGCCAAACGCATTCTCATCGTTGGTTGCGGTACCAGCTGGCATGCGGGAATGGTGGGCGAATACCTCTTCGAGGAATACGCGCGCATTCCAGTTGAGGTGGAGTATGCGAGCGAATTCCGTTACCGCAATCCGATAGTGGGTGAGGAGGATATCGTGATCGCGATCAGCCAGAGCGGTGAAACTGCGGATACGCTCGCGGCGATCGAACTCGCAAAATCGAAGGGGGCCACCATCATCGGCATCTGCAACGTGGTGGGCAGCAGCATCGCGCGCATCACCCACGCGGGCTCCTATACGCATGCCGGCCCGGAGATCGGTGTGGCGAGCACCAAGGCCTTCACTGCACAGGTCACGGTCCTCACGTTGATGGCGCTGATGATCGGGCACAAGCGCGGCACGATCAGCGGAAGTAATTTCTACCGGTTGTTGAACGAGTTGGATTCGATCCCGGACAAGGTGCAGAAGGTGCTTGCCAACGAAGCCCAGATCAAATACATCGCCGATATCTACAAGGATGCGACCAACGCGCTCTATCTCGGCCGTGGCTACACATTCCCCGTCGCGCTGGAGGGTGCGCTCAAACTGAAGGAGATCAGTTACATCCATGCGGAAGGATATCCCGCAGCGGAGATGAAGCACGGCCCGATCGCACTGATCGATGATGCGATGCCCGTTTTCGTGATCGCCACGAAAGGCGCCAGTTACGAGAAAGTGGTGAGCAACATCCAGGAGGTGAAGGCGCGGAAAGGAAAGATCATCGCCATCATTACCGAAGGCGATTCCGTGGTGCGGGGGCTCGCCGATCATGCGATCGAGATCCCCGAGACGGCCGATGCTCTTGTGCCGATCCTTAGCGTTGTTCCCCTGCAGCTGATCAGCTACCACATCGCCGTGATGCGTGGTTGCAACGTTGATCAGCCACGTAACCTGGCGAAGAGCGTTACTGTGGAATAGGATCGATCGGAATGGAATGAAAAAGGGGTGCAGGATCACTGCACCCCTTTTTACAAGGCTCCATCACTTTCCTTCGTTGAAGCGGCGCGTCACCTCCGGCCAGTTCACCACGTTCCAGAAGGCCTTGATGTAATCGGGCCTCTTGTTCTGGTACTTCAGGTAATAGGCGTGTTCCCAAACGTCGAGGCCAAGGATCGGTGTGCCTCCGCAGCCCGTGTCGGGCATCAGCGGATTATCCTGGTTGGGAGTGCTGCATACCTCGAGCTTTCCTCCTTTATGTACGCATAGCCACGCCCAGCCACTTCCGAAACGGGTGGTGGCGGCCTGCTCGAATTTCTCCTTGAAGGCATCGAATGAACCGAAGTCCTTGTCGATCGCTTCAGCGATCGCGCCGCTG
Source organism: Bacteroidota bacterium (assembly GCA_023418095.1). Lineage (GTDB taxonomy): Bacteria > Bacteroidota > Bacteroidia > Flavobacteriales_F > PHOS-HE28 > PHOS-HE28. Next base: position 1,545 of record JAEZDL010000096.1, on the reverse strand, counting down.
GGCGCCCCACCTGCGTTCGGCGCCATGATCGTCCAGAAAAGGCTGTGGTTGTAGTGGCCGCCGCCATTGTTACGCACGGCGTTGTTCTTCATGTCCATGCCCTTCATCAATTCCTCGATGGACTTGTTGTCCATGGCGGAACCCTCGATCGCCTTGTTCAGGTTGGTCACGTAAGCATTATGGTGTTTCCCATGGTGGATCTCCATCGTTTCCTTGTCGATGTGGGGTTCCAGCGCATTGGAAGGGTAGGGAAGGTCAGGTAATTTATAGGCCATTGCTGATCAGGATTTTGTGTTATTGGTCATTCGGGACAAAGATAGTCCCGCCCAAGGCCGAACACTTTGACACCGATCGATCCCACCACATACATTTGCCGCCAACTTTCATCCAAACAACCAAACCAAATGATCAAGAAGTTCGCTCTTCTCGCCACCATGGCGGCGTTTTTCGTAGCATGCAGTGAAAATCCCGAGACCATGGAAAAGGCGCAGACCACCGAGCCTGCCGCCACCGAAATGAACGAAGCGGAGGTTGAAGCTGAAGTGGTAACTCCAGAGAACACCACCACCGTGGAAGGTACTGTTGAGGAGATGCCAGCCACCGATGCTCCTGCGACCGATGCACCAGCAACCGACGCCCCTGCGACAACCACGCCCGAGGCTGAGACCAAGTGATCCAATGGACGTTTCTGGAAAAGGGCCCTTCAGGGCCCTTTTTTTTTCAGGGGGCGATCTTGGAAAGGTGCCGGTCCTCCAATGCTTCGATCGCTCGGTTGTAGATCCGGTCCTCATCGAGGATGATCTCGTAATATCCGCTGTTGCCCCAAAGATTACGGGCTATGCCGGCCTTCAATCGAAGTGCGATCTGCTCACGTGATCTTTCCGATCCACTGGGGTCTGGCGATATTCCCTGCTTTTCGGCGAATTCATTCAGGTCGTTCAACAACTTCTCACTTACCTGGAACCTATGGGCGAATTCCTCAGGCGATCCAAATCCCAGCAATCCGCTTCGATCCCGATCCGCGATATCGAAGGCGAAATCATTGATCGCACCGCTGAAGAAAAGCTCGGTGAGGTAGCGCGATGCCTCTGCGGTATCGGCAGCCACGAAGATGTCGGGCATGATGCCGCCGCCACCATATACGGTGCGTCCGCGCGAAGTGTAATAGATCTTGCTCGTATCCAATTTGATGCTGTCCGGTGAAACGAATTCGCCGTGCGCGAAACGCGCCTCAAGATCATCGCCGTAAGCGATTCCTTCACCATATGGCCGTTGTATGGATCGGCCGCTTGGGGTGTAGTAACGCGCGGTGGTGAGCCGCACTGCGCTCCGATCGGGCAATTCCATGTGCTCCTGCACAAGCCCTTTCCCGAAGGACCTTCGGCCCACAACTATCCCCCGATCATTGTCCTGCACCGCACCGGCAATGATCTCGCTCGCGCTCGCCGAACCTTCATCGATGAGCACCGCAAGCGGTATCTCGTGCAGCGATCCATCATTCGTGGCGGTGATGTCACGCCGCGGCGAGTTCCTGCCTTCGGTATA
>JAEZDL010000056.1 GCA_023418095.1 Bacteroidota bacterium | reverse complement strand
TGGGAGTTTATCCTGAGCGAAGTCGAAGGGCTGTAGCTGCCTGGCCTCTGCGGCCGTTGTTGCCGCTGCGGTGGCTTCCTGCGGTCGCCTCCTCGCTGGCACAACGAAGATCTCCCCTCTCTTTTGGAGAGGGGGCAAGGTGGTGAGGCTTGCGCATCGGCTTCGTCAGGCTGTCGCTGCCATCCCTGGCGGAAGATCCGATCCACCGAAATTCATGTACGATCCCCATATATTTGAGATCATGCTCAAGGAATTGATCGCCCGCGATAGAGCGGGATTCATCAATTTGATGGCACGGAATCGCGTCAGTCATTTGTATGCTTTCGGAAGCAGTGTTCACGGACCATTCCGGCCGGAGAGTGACGTGGATGTTCTTGTCAACATCGATGCACCTGATGAAGAGGCGGGGGCCTTACTGATCAACCTTTGGAATGGCCTTGAACAGATCTTACAGCGACCGGTCGATCTTTTGACCGATGACAGTTTGCGCAATCCATACCTGCGCGCCGAAGTGGAGCGCACGAAGCAGTTGATCTATGACGGATCGAAAGGCGAAGTATTGGTCTGATATCGTGAACGCGATCATCGAGATCGAGGGATTTACTTCGGACATCGCATCGCTGAACGATTACAGGCGTGATCTGAAGACCAAGCGGGCGGTGGAACGTGGTCTCGCCATTATCGGTGAAGCGGTCGGGAAACTCCTGAAGGAAGACCCGCAACTTCAGATCGCCGGTTCTCATGCGATCGTTGGAATGCGGAACCGGCTTATCCATTCCTACGATAATGTGGATGATAAGATCGTATGGGAGGTTGTGCGCAAACATTTGGGGATCTTGCGATCGGAAGCGGAAGTTTGGATAACAAAAGACCAATGAAAAAACGTCCGCCAAGCGGCATGGGAGGCCTTGTTTACAGCACCAACGGTGGTTACAAGGAAGATGACACGCTTCCTCCGCAACAACAGAACCTCAAGATCCACCTCGATCGGTTGAAGGGTAACAAGGAAGTAACGCGGATCGTAGGGTTCATCGGCAAGGAAGCCGATCTGGAGGATCTTGGCCGATCGCTCAAAAGCAAATGTGGCGTCGGCGGCAATGCCAAGGATGGCGCGATCCTGCTGCAAGGCGATCACCGCGACAAAGTGCTGGCCTGGCTTGCGGAAAAAGGCTATAAGGCGAAGAAAGCCGGTGGTTGATCAGAAGATCAGAGGATCGGATGATCAGATAATGAGATGCCTTTCATGGCCGCAAAGAAACCTGAGGTCTTGCGCTTCACTGCTGAAGTGATCCGGCCGGATATAAAAGGCGCTTGGTATTTCATCGAATTTCCTCATGATGTTCAGGAGCTTTTCGGCACGCGCGCCGCAGTGCGGATCAAGGGGAAACTGAACGGCGTGGAGATCGATCGGTCATTGATGCCCACGAAGAGCGGCCTGCATGTGATCGCATTGAGCGGCGAGTTGAGAAAGAAATTGAAGGTCGGTGAGGGTGATAAAGTGAAAGCGGAGATCTACAGAAATCCGGATCAGGACGAGCTTGACGTTCCGGAAGAGTTGGCCGAAACCCTGGATTTCATCCCTGAATTCAAGGCCGGTTGGGAAAGGATCACGATCGGGCGAAGGCGCGGGATCTGCCATTGGATCAGCAGCGGCAAGAGCGTGGAGACCCGCGCTAAACGCGTGGCCGAGACGTTGAAACGGTTCGAGGAAGGACACGATTGGTTCAAGGCATCGCAGCCTTCCGATCGAAGGAAGGACAAGGTCAAATGAGCCACTGATCGACCACGAACCAGCCGGCGCCGGCAAGTGCGAGTGCCGCGAAACCGATCGAAACATCACGCTTCAATGCCGGGCTTCCGATGAACACCACGATCAGGTATTTCATCACCGTGTTCGCTACCGAAGCCAATATGATCGCGTTTGCTGCGAGCTGAAGCCCTTCCTCCGAATTTGAAAGCCGCGACATGCTCAGCGTGATCGCATCCATGTTGGTAAGGCCGGAAAGAACGCTCGCCACATACGTTCCCGTTTCGCCGAACCGATCGCTTGCATAGGCCACCAGCAACTTCACCGCAGCGAAGATCAACGCGAAATTCAACGCACCCTGGAAATTCAACGGGTTAGCCAACGGAGGTCGATCATCGGTCTCGGTGCCCGATCGATGAAGGATTAGCGAGACCACTGCGCCCACTAGCGTGAAGAACAACATCGGCAAAGCGAGCTTTGTCGCCAATGACAGATCCACCACCGCAAGGATCAATAGCAAGCGCGGGAACATGATCGTGGATGCGGCCAGGATACTGATCGCATAGTTGCGCGTTCCGGCCTCCTTGAACTTGCTGCTCTTCTGTGCGAAACTCAGCGTCACCGCAGTGCTGGAGACCAATCCACCGACCATACCCGTGACCAACGTTCCCTTTCCGCCCATCACTTTGGTGAGCAGGTAACCGACCAGGCTGATCCCCGAGACCAGGATCACCATGATCCAGATCTCCTTCAGGCTCCACACCTCATAGGGCCCGAACCGATCTTCAGGCAGGAATGGCAGCACCAGCGCGGATATCACCACGAATTGCAGGATCGCCCGCAGCTCGTTCATCTTCAACTTGCCAATGAAGCGATGCAACGATACCTTGAAAGAGAGAAGCAAAACCATGAACACCGCGACCACAACGGCAAAGAGCATTTCATCCGCATGCACCACCGCGCCGAGCAAAAAGACAAGGATGTTGGAGATCTCGCTGGTGCCTCCCGGGCTTCCGTTCCGCGCCATATGCACATAGGCCGCGATCACCAGAGCCATGAATCCGGCGAGCACCACCACGAACGTCCATTGGTACATGTGTTCCGCGACATAGGCGGCAATGAAGCCGCAGACGGAGATGAGCGTGAAGGTGCGCACACCCGCGAACTGGCCCTGCCCCTGCCGCTGGCGCACATGTTCGCGCTCCATGCCCACCAGAAAACCGATCCCGGCGGCCACAAGAAGTTTCAAAAGGAAATGATAGCTCTCCCCTTTCAGGATCTCGATCTGCTCCATGCGCCCGGGAGCCATGCCGAAGCCATGCCGCGATCTGCGATGGCCGAAATATCCCGATACTGTTGACGAACAGGGATCGGTGCCATTTTCAGAGTTGTGGAAAAATCACCCGATCACTATCCGTTGATCACTGCTCCTGGCGCGAGAAAAGGTGGATGTTCGGCTTTGAATCCTTTCCTTCATTGGAGATCAGCATATCGCCGTTCTCCAGAAAGGTGATGCCTTCCGGTTTGCTGAATAGATCCTCATCCAACTGCTCCAGCGCGATCAGATCACCCTTGCGATCGATCACGAGCAGGATCCGATCGGTGGCGGATAGCAGGAAATAGGTATCTGTCAACGGATCGATCGCCACGGAACTGAACCGCAATTTCAACGCAGGAGACCGCTTGCCCTTGTCGTTCTCTTTCATCGGCACTTCGAAACCCCTGGCCCCGGCCTGCGCGATGATCTGCTTGATCGATAGCGTAAGAGCCGGCCGGTCGCACATCCGCTTCGCTATCGGATCATAGCAATGGATGTTTCGCGCATCACGCACTTCCGGCTTTCCCCTCGGTGTATCCTTGGGTGAGACAAGGATCACGTTCCGGCGCGGATCCCAACCCAATCCTTCAATGTTCCGGTTGGGGATCGAAAGCCTGAAGGTGTCCGTCAATTCCGGTCGATCGCCATGGAATTTGAATCGATATACGAAACCATCGCTACGCAAGGCGAAATATTCATCACCTACGCGCGTGAGCCCTTCCATATCTCCCGGCTCCCCGAAAGCGATCTTGCGTTGGATCTTTCCTGTCCGCAGATCGATGAAATAGAGCATCGCCTCCTCATCGTGAAGACATGCGATCGTGCTGGCATCAACATCGGTCAATGCACTTATCTCGGTCAATTCCGGCGGCAAGGTATAGGTACGCGATGGGTTGTGCAGATCGAACCCGATCGGGCCCCGATCGATGGCCGCAGAACAGGCCAGGATGGCAAGTATGAAGATGGGACGCATCATTGGCAAAAGATCTCGCGTCCGCATTGGGCCTTCGCTCAGGGCAGCCGGCACCAATATTCGGCGCGTGCGGGTTCACATAGCTCGAACAGTCCCAATTCCATGCCCGGCTTCACCAAAAGCAATCCGAAGTTCTCGATCTCCTGTAGATAAGGTGCGCCCTGCCCGGTGACCTGCATCTCCAACGCACGATCATGTGGCTTCACTGTACGCGGCTTGCAAAGACCCAGGCGCAGCAGGCTGCCTTCACCGGCCCCGTGCCTTTGTGTGAACGATCGGATGTCCATGTAACCATCGATCAGGCTGTTCCACAGGAACTCGGCCCGTTGCACCCGCCATACATCACGGCCCGCGTTCTGTTTCTGCTCTATCACCGCGTTGAACTGTGCGGCCGTCGGTTCTGCGAAGGTCGGCTTGAAGGGCGCCGATGGCATGGGATCGTTCTGTAGTTCGAGGAAAAGGCTGGCGCTCTTTTCGGGCGTGACCAGTATGAGTTCCTCCTCTGGCACATGTACCATGAATTTCAGGCCCTTTCGCGTAGGTACATACCCATTGTAACGCTGGAATTCCGATCCTGATTCGCGCCGGCGCAACAGGCCGAGCCTTACCAATGCACCCAGATTGGAATGCCGGCCGAGAAAATCCGTCAATTCCTCATGGCCGGTGGAACGCAGTTCCAATAACAGGTTCCAACGCGTTTCAAAAACTGCTGCTGACATGGGTGCAATTTTGCCGCCCGCCCGGCCGGGAATCTTGGAGGCGATCCCAGCTTTACGAACACGCTGCTCTTGATCGCAGGGAACCATATTGTGGATCAGCAACTTCCGGCAAAGAACCGAATTAATGGCGATCGGCTGTTGATAATTATGGCGAGTATCACTGCTTCCTGCCATAGGTGGCGGCACGTCACATCAATGTCCACCGCACACCCAGGAAACCACGCCGGCCCTGCAGCGGAGCGTACATGTACGTGGTATCGAAGGTATGCCCGTTAGGATTGGCGATCGGATCGTTCACCTCGCGATCGAACGGATCGAACGGCCGCATCAGCGGATCGGATGGAACGAAATCCAGTAGATTCTTCAACCCGCCGTAGATCTCCCAGCGTGCGCCCAGCTTCTGCTTCACCTGCAGATTCATGATCGCATATGCCGGGGAGTATTCAGGACGCGGATCATAGGGCAACGTGGGCAATCGCATCGGTCCGTACCATTGCGCGGTAAGATCGATCGATGTCGCCTTCAGCAGATCCATGCTCGCATTGAAAGTACCTGACCAATCGGGTGCGAAATATTGATCGCTCCGTATTCCTTCTTCTTCCGTGTAAACATCCATATAGGTCGCGCCCGCTTGCATGCGGAACCGTTCACCGATCCGGCTTCCCAGATTAAGACTGATGCCTTGCGAAACGCCATGACCATCGAGATCGCGGTAAATGATCAGATCTGGATCGGAATCGTAATCGGGTAGTATCCTATTCCCAAAACTCGTATGGAATATCGATCCATCGATCTCGAGGAAACGCTTCTCCCCCACCCATTTGCGCACGATGTTCAATGTACCGTTCCACGAGGTCTCCGGCCTGAGATCCTCTTCGATCTTCACATCACGTGCGCCCGTGAGCGCTGCATGATCCTCGGTGAAGATGTTCACCACACGGTAGCCGGTGCCGAAGCTTGCCCGCACCGCCCACCTGCCGCTCGGTGCGAACTTGTAAGCGATCCGTGGAGAATGCACCATGCCGTGGTCCACATCATTGTCCAACCTGTAGCCGAGAAGCAATCTGTGCAGTTCCGTGATCGACCATTCATCCTGCAGGAACAGACCCGGGAGTGGTTTCCGTTGTGGCCGATCGGTACTGAACGGTTCCACGCCGATCGCCGTGGCAGTGGTGTTATCGTTGTAGAACGTATGCCGGTACGCGAGCCCGGTGAGCAGATCGTGGCGTGCCCCTATGCGCCGCGACCAGTAAAGCTGGCTGAAGAAAACGTTCTGTGTCGCATTGTAAGGTGTGATCCCGTACCAGCTGCGTTGATCGTGACCGTTCATGCTGATCTGGAACATCACATCCTCCTGCAACGGCAATTGGTACTGCCCGATGAATTCCCACCTGCGTGTAGCGATGCTTTCCGCATAGATGCTGTCACTTCCTGCGAATTCGCGAGACCAGTTCATCTGTCCGCCCCAACGATCCTCATGTACGTAACGCGCGGCCAGGCTCGCCTGCTTTCGCTTCGGTCTTTGGATCGATAGTTTGTTGAAGATCGAGATCCTCTTCTGGAGCGTCACATCGGTGAAACCATCATCGTTATTGTCCTGCGGAAGATGGTAATGATATGCATTCACGCCGATCAGGTCATTCAGCTTTCCCTTGCCCAGCTTGAAACCTGCATCGAGGTTATGCTCCTGCCAGGTGGTGCTCATGAAATCCGCCGCGACTTTCGGTGCGAGCGCAGGGTCACGGGTGATCACGTTGATGATCCCTCCCATCGCTTCACTTCCGTACAGCGCGGAACCCGGGCCTTTCACGATCTCAACGCGCTCCACAAGGCTTGTTGGGATCCCGCTCAGCCCATACACGGTGCTCAATCCGCTCACGATCGGCATGCCATCGATCAGCACCATCGTATAGGGACCTTCCATCCCATTGATGTGGATGTCGCCGGTATTGCAAACGCTGCAATTGATCTGTGGCCGCACGCCGTTCACCATGCCAACGGCATCGATCAGGGCGGGATTCGGGTTCTTCCGGAACAATGCGGGTGTGATCACCTCCACAGGCACCGGACTCTCCGTCCGCGAAACTTCACGCATGGTGCCAGTGACGACCACTTCCTCGAGTTGTGCCACTGCGGTCTCGAGACGGAGGACCCCGAGATCCATTACCGATCCGTTCACATCGATCCTTTTGCTGAAAGCCGAAAAACCGACCGAACTTATTTTCAATTCATGCTGGCCGAATGGAACATTCTCCACTTGGAAACGACCAGCGAGATCGGTGACCGCTGCATGATCGGACGATCCGATCACCACATGGGCGAAAGGAACAGCTCCATCAGGACCGAGGACCTTTCCGCCCACGATCGAGTGCTGCGCAACAGCACGCAGACCGAGGCAGAACAATACACCGATGAGAGCGATCCGCGACATGGGACAAATGTAGCCTGTAATTTTTAGATGTGACTAAAATTTTATTTCTTTGCAGCGTGAAACAGATCTCGCTGACCCGAAGTGAGGAGGATCACCTGAAGGCGATCCATACGCTACTGAGCTCCGGCGGCCGGGCCAGTACCAACGCCGTGAGTGAACGGTTGAGCACGAAGGCGAGTAGTGTAACCGACATGCTGAAGAAGCTCGCCGAAAAAGGGTTGGTGAAGCATCGGCCCTATTATGGCGTGCAGCTTACCACGAAAGGAGAAAAGCTCGCCCTGCACCTGGTGCGGAAACACCGCCTTTGGGAGACCTTCCTCGTTTCACACCTGGGTTTCGGGTGGAGCGAAGTGCATGAAGTGGCCGAGCAGCTGGAGCACGTAACGAGCGACAAGCTCGTGGAAAAACTGGATGAATACCTTGGCCGGCCAGCCTTCGATCCGCATGGCGACCCCATCCCGGACCGGTTCGGAAGGATGCAGAAGCGGAACCTGCGACGGTTGACGGATTGCCCGATCGGCGAAGCAGTGCGCATCGTTGCAGTGGACGATCCGAGCGATGCGCTGCTCGACCACCTGGATGGCAAAGCGATAGCCATCGGGACCGTGATCACAGTGCATGAGCGATCGCAATTCGATGGAAGTGTGCAAGTGAGATTGCGCTCACGCAGGATCGAGGACCGCAGGCTGATCGACCTGAGCGCACAGGTTGCCGACCATCTACATGTTGAAGTACCATGAAAGAGATCTTCATCTTCTTTGAAGGGATCGACCCGGTGCTGGCCGCTTTTCTTGCCACCACGTTCACCTGGCTGCTCACCGCTTTCGGCGCAAGCCTGGTCTTTCTCTTCAAGGAACTTTCACGAAAATGGCTGGACGCCATGCTCGGCTTCACCGGTGGGGTGATGGTGGCGGCGAGTTTCTGGAGCCTGCTCGCACCATCGATCAGCATGAGCGAGCAACTCGGTTGGCCTGGATGGTTGCCACCTGCGATCGGTTTCGGTTCCGGTGCACTCTTCCTCTTCGGTCTGGACAAACTTCTGCCACACCTGCACATAAATTTCGATCCCGACCAGAAGGAAGGACTGCCGACCAAATGGCATCGCACCACCCTGCTGGTGCTGGCGATCACATTGCACAACATTCCCGAGGGACTTGCCGTAGGTGTGCTCTTCGGTGGCGCAGCTGCCGGCATCCCCGAAGCGACGATCGGTGGGGCGGTGGCGCTTGCGATCGGGATCGGTCTGCAGAATTTTCCCGAAGGGATCGCCGTGGCCATGCCGCTGCGAAGGATGGGCCTGAGCCGCCGGCGCAGCTTCTACTACGGCCAGATGAGCGCGATCGTGGAACCCGTGGCCGGTGTGATCGGTGCCATGGCCGTTATCTGGATGCAACCCATCCTGCCTTTCGCGCTCTCCTTCGCTGCCGGTGCCATGATCTATGTGGTGATAGAGGAAGTGATCCCGGAAACGCAACTCGAGAAGAACACGGATCTGGCAACGCTCGGTTTCATCGGTGGATTCATCATCATGATGATCCTTGACGTCGCCTTAGGTTGATGAAGACCTTTCTTCCAATTGCCGCAATAGATCGGCCTGCCCACCGATCACCTTGAGCATCGCTTCCGCCAACGGGAACCATTGCACGCGATCGATCTCTGGGAACTGCTGGTACTTGCCGCTTCGAGGCGGCCATTCCATCGTAAAGGAATTGCTCTTATGATCCGTGGGATCGTGCCCGGTCCTTATCGCCCAGGCGATCACCTTCTTTCCGCCTTTTTGATGGATCGGATCCAACGGGATCATGGCCCCATCCGGCCTGAAGCCGAACTCCTCCTCACATTCACGCAACGCGGCATCCAGCGGATCTTCCCCCGGCCCGATCAAGCCTTTGGGAATGCTCCAGGCCCCTGCATCTCGTTTCGCCCAGAATGGGCCTCCCATGTGCCCGAGCAGCACTTCGATCTTCCCATCCTGGATCCTGTAAGGAACAATACCGGCACTGATACTCACCTTGCGATCAACACTTTTCCGCGTGCGATCCGAACGCCATTGCCATCCTCGATCGACAGTGTGAACCAACCCGGCGCCAGGGAGGAAACATCGATCGACGGAGTGAGGGGAAGGGATCGCACCAACGCCCCGATCGCGGAATAGATGCGCACCGTAGCTACTCGCGGAAGATCCTGCGTGTCAAGATGCAACCGATCATCCGCAGGCACAGGCCAGATCGCGATCGTTCCGATCTCCTTCTCCTGCATGCCAATGGAAGGCGCGATCGTGGCCGTGCGGTACATCACCGCGTTCTCCTGGTAGTCGGCCCAGACAAGGTGGAACATGTTGTTGGAGAAGGCGACATCGGGCGATCGTTGCGGACCAGCCAGTTCCACGTTCACGGTATCGGGTGCCTGGAACGAAACCATGCCCGGCAATTTCCAGGTGAACAACACCTCGGTCTGGGCAGCCGCGTTCTGTTGCCACGCCACACCGAGCGTATCGCCCGATCCGGCCAGACGTGGATGGTCCTGGGCCACGCTTTGCGGTTGATCGGGGTGTACCTGCATCACCGCGATATCTGCGAGATCCCCGTCTGCCGATCCGTAGAAGATCTTCTTTCCTTCATTCGCACCGGACATCCAGACATATCGCATCCGATCCCCATCGATCACACCATCGGCACCGGATGAAGGACAGGCGTTGAGCACCCAATCCGTTGGATCGATCTGCGCGCCTTGATCGAAAGTTGCGCCGCCATCATTTGAGATCGCGGCCCAGATCACCCGCATGTTCTCCGTGGCATCGCGGAAAAGTGCGGCAACGCGATCACCATTCGCCATGATCTGGCCCGGGCAACAATCACAATCCTCACCTGCTGTGAACGGTGAGCTTACATCGATCGGTGCCTGCACAGATCCATCCACGATCCGCGAGACCATCGTTCGATGCCCGATCTCGTCCAGATCGATCCGCATATATTGCACCAATGGCTCCCCGTTACCATTCACCGCGATCGATGAGAAACGCGTTTTGTAGCCCGGCACCTGGTCCACGCGAAGCGTATCGCTCCACGTATATCCGCCATCGTAGGAACTCACCACGTAGATCCCACCGGAGATCTCAGGGGTGAGCTTCATCACCGCATGGATCGAATTCCCGTAAGATGCCAGATCGCTTCCCTGCCAATATTCAGCCGCCGGCTGGATGCCTCCGGGATGGATCTGGTTCGCGACACTGAAGGAATTTCCCTCACCCACCGCGATGAAATTCGCTCCCGGTGACGCTTCACCCCAAAGGACCACCGGCTGTTGATCGCCGTTGAGAACGATCCGCGGACGGATCGGATCTTGATCGCCACGGTGCACTACGATCGGATCGCTCCATATCAATTGCTGCCCATGAACAGCAGCAGCCACGATGGACAATGACAGGAAAAGGATCCTCAACTGATGTTGCATGCTGCCAAGTTATGTACTTCACCTGCCCTGCCATCCGATGTAATTTCGTAGGAATGTTCCCACGCAAGACCCGATCGGAACGTGTCGCATGGCGCGCACTTGTCACCTCATCGGTGCTGCTGCTTGCATCGATATACGCCGGTAGGATCGTTGCGCAGGAAACCCATCGTGGCCGGAACATCTTCTTCCCCACGCCGATGTACGATCGCGACTGGCTGGCATCGTTCGGCTTCATCACCACGGCCACGCCCATGGCGCTCACGGAGGATTTCCAATTCCGGATCCCCGCCGGCGATGTCCAGGTATTGCGCCAGTTGCACGGCGGTCTTCACCTGAATTCAAGGTTGCAGGTGCAGATCCTGCAGAACCATCTCTCGATCGGTCCGCGCTGGGCGAAGCAGTTGGATGATCACTGGAATTTCTCACTAGGCACTGATGTCGGCTGGTTCAAAGGCGTGCTGGACCTTGAGGGATACGACACCGAAGCGCGAGGCTGGGACGCTTTGCCGAACATCTCGATCGGCCTGCGGACCGGCCGCAATGTTGGCCTCACCTTGAAGACGGAAGCGATCCTGAACCTTCAATACAGTTCCCGCGTTGGCGATCAGGAGATCGAGCGGCCCATTTCACGCTACAATGGCATGGCCTGGTCATTGTATCTGGAGCAGCCGTTCTTCGGCCGTACACATATCAGTTTGGGATTCACTGCGCGCCTTACCAATTATTACTGGGCCACCTGGGCTTTGTTCGATCTGAATGAGAAGAAACATCTATACCGACAGATAACCGTAGCATTCATTCCATGATACTGAGAAATCTAGCCTACCTGCTTTTCCCTACACTTTTCACCGCCTGCCAGAAGGAACTCGCCGTGCCGCTGCCCGAGGTCACCTGGGAATTGTTCCGATCGCCGGATGCCGTTCCGCTTTCATCCTCTCCACGCCAGCGCATGGAAGGGGTCTTCGCTGTTACCGAGGGTTCGGAGATCTTCGGCGATCAGGTGGTCTTGAAATGGTCGCACCTGCGGAAGGGTAATGATACCACGCACCATGTATCGATCTTCTGTGAGAAGAACATCGCCTACCTTACCGGTGGAGGCCGGGATCTGAACGGGACAATATTGCTGGAAACCTATTGGCGCACATTGAACAATACCTCCACGGGTGCGTGCTGGCTGCAGATCGCACCGCAGGAAGGTGCCGAACTCTTGTTCGGCCAGACCGAGATCGGTGAGGGCAGCGTAGTGATCCGTGGGCAATTCGGCGACCCGGGCGAGACCCCTTCAAGACCGTTCGCGTTGCGCTACCTGCGGCCGTTGCACCAGGACACCAGCTTTCTCGTACTCGCGCATCGCGGTGGTGGGCGTAACTCCGATCAGCTGCCGGCCTCGGAGAATTCGCTCGAACTGATCCGCATGGCCGAGCAGCTTGGCGCGATGGGGATCGAGATCGATGTGAAACTGACGAGTGACGGCATTCCGATCCTTTACCATGATGATGATCTGAACGCACGTCTGGTGAAGGATGTTGGCCTCTACGGACCGATCAATGAATATTCATTCGCGCAGTTGGACGGAATGGTGCGCCTGGTGAACGGTGAGAAGATCCCTTCTCTGCGTGGCGCGCTCGAAGTGATCTTGAAGGAAACCTCGCTGAAGTTCGTGTGGCTGGATGTGAAATACGAGGGGTCGTTGCAGACCGTGCATGAACTCCAGGCCGAATTCATGCAACACGCATCCACCGAAGGAAGGGATCTTACGATCGTGATCGGCCTCCCGGGCGATGAGCAGATCACGAAGTTCAAGGAATTGCCCGATTTTCAACAGATCCCTTCGCTCAACGAAGTTTCCGTGGACAAGGTGCGCGAAACCGATTCCGAAGTGTGGGCGCCGACCTGGGTCTCGGGCCAGCAGGGCGATCAGGTGGCGGCCATGCATGCTGAAGGCAGAAAGGTCTTCATGTGGACGATGGACCTTCCGCAGTTCATCTCGCAATACATGTATGAAGGTGAACTGGATGGGATCCTGAGCAATTTCCCTTCACTCGTGGCCTATTACCATTATGCACGCGAATAGATCGCTCCGGTCTTCCATGGTGATCATCATGTTGCTGCTGGTCGCCGGCCCTATGTTGGGGAACGACACGACCCTGGTAAGAACGAAGCAGTTGGTGCTCACGATGGGCGGTGGTGCATCAACCTACCTCGGCATCCCCGGAACACCCGATCATCTGCGCAGTGATGTATCGAAGACCGGTTCCGCTTTCAGTGCTCGGCTCATGTGGTACCCGGAACACCTCATCCGTGTGGGGATGGAGAGCGGACTGGTCGATCTCTACAGTTACAGGATCCAGGACAATGGCAACACGGGATCGGTCTCGCTCAGGGTGATCCCATTGCTGCTCCAATGGTCCATGCGGATCGGGTCGCGGGTTCAGGCCTTCGCCGGTTGGGGCACCTACCGCTCGATCAGCACATTGAACTATCTGGGCCGGTCCCGATCGGCCTCCTACGCGCAAGGGTACTCCGCCGCCCTATCGTATTCCATTCCCATCTCCGATCGGTTCGATGCAGCGCTGGAAGCGAAATGGATGAACACCTTCGTGACCCGGCATCACGTGCTTGCGCTTCAGTGCCGGATCGACCTGAAACTGGCCGAATGGTGAAGCTGGCGCCCATGAGACTCCTGTGCGGCATGCTGATCGCAACATGCCTGCCCATGGACCATGTGTACGCGCAAAAAGATGGCGATTGCTCGGCAGTGCTCGCTTTCGCAAGCGACACGCAGGAACCCATGCGCGTGGAGGAAATGGTGCTGCGAAGCCACCAGAACCGCAAGGCAACGCGCGCCCTTTTCAAGGAGATCATCGCCCAAAGGCCGGCGGAACTCTTCCTGCTCGGTGATGTGGTGAACCTTGGACACCGCGAGGAACGCTGGACATACATCGACACCGCGTTGCATGAAGCGAGAAAGGCCGGCGTGGTGGTGAACGCGATCCTGGGCAACCACGAACTCATGGGTCGTGCCAACATGGGCGCTATCCGTTTCCAGAGCCGATTCCCGCAACATGTTCCCACAGGCTACACGGTGATCCGCGATTCCATCGCCGTGGTGCTTCTGAATTCGAATTTCAAGAAGATGCGCCGCGCACAGATCAAGGAGCAGAACGACTGGTACCGCACCACGCTGGCTGCGCTGGATACCGCGCCGGAGATCAAGGCCGTGATCGTTTGCTGTCACCATTCACCGTACAGCTACAGCAAGCTGGTCGGATCGAACGGCCAGGTGCAGCGGTTGTTCGTCGCCCCGTTCCTGAAACAACGTAAAACGCGCCTCTTCCTATCCGGCCACGCACATCTTTTCCAGCATTTCCATAAGGACGGCAAGGATTTCTTCGTGATCGGTGGCGGCGGTGGATTGAACCATCCGTTGCGGAAACGCACCGGGCCTGAGATCGCACTTGCCCCCGAATACGCACCGCTCTTTCATTACATGACCGTGCAGCTTTGCGGCGATCGGTTGCGATTGGTGTCGCGCCGGCTTCTCGATGACATGACCGCTTTCGAGGACGGTGCGGTCTTCGAATTCCCGATCGATGTGCCGGCAGGACCGGAACCCAGCGGGATCGAAAAAGTATTCGGTGTGGACCAGGATCGGTAGATCTCGCATTTTCGCTCCACACTGGAGGAGCGATGCCCGATCACCTGAAGGAACAACAGGCCAACGGTCGTACCGCGATATTGATCACTGTTGCGGCGCTCGGCTATTTCGTGGACATCTACGATCTGGTCCTGTTCAACGTGGTGAAGCGCGAAAGCCTAGAATTCATTCTTGGCCCCGGTCATCCACGGATCAAGGATATCGGCATCGATCTGTTCAACTGGCAGATGTTCGGCATGCTGATCGGAGGTGTGCTCTGGGGCGTTTGGGGTGATCGGAAAGGCCGGCTGGCGGTGCTTTTCGGAAGCATCCTGATCTATTCATCCGCGAACCTGATCAATGCCTTCACCTACGACATCACCACTTACGCGATCGTGCGGTTCCTTGCCGGGATCGGGCTGGCCGGCGAATTGGGTGCAGGCATCACCCTGATAACAGAAACGATGTCGCGCGAGAAGCGCGGTTACGGCACCATGATCGTGGTGGTGTTCGGAGCGCTGGGTGCAGTGTTCGCTGCGGAAGTGGCTGCGCAGGGACAACGTTTCGGATCGGTGCTCACGGCGATCACAGGCAAGGAGTACATGGACTGGCAGATCGCATACATCGTGGGCGGCCTGATGGGTCTGGCGCTGCTCGTGATGCGGATCGGAACGTTCGAAAGCGGCCTGTTCAGGAAGTTGAAGGCGAAGGCCGCGCGCCAGGGCGATCTGCGCCTTCTGTTCAATGATCGGGAACGCTTCATCAAGTACCTCGGCTGCATCCTGATCGGTGTGCCCGTGTGGTACGTGATCGGTGTGCTGGTGAATCTTTCGCAGGATGTCTTCGTGCCGGAATTGGGCATCGACATAAGCGCTTTGGATGACGAAGGGATACGCAGGATAAACGGCAAGGCGATCCGAAATGCATACATAGGCCTCAGCATCGGCGATCTTTTCAGTGCACTGCTCAGCCAGTTGTTGCGAAGCCGGAAAAAAGTGATCCTGATCTACCTGATCGCGAATCTCACGCTTGTGCTGATCTTCCTCTTCGGCCTTCGCGGCGCAAGCATCAGCACCTATTACTGGATGTGCCTCGCGCTGGGGATCGCCACCGGTTATTGGGTGCTATTCGTTACGATCAGCAGCGAACAGTTCGGCACCAACATCCGCGCGACGGTGGCCACCACAACGCCGAATTTCGTGCGCGGAAGCGTTTGGCCGGTCACTTCAGCGTTCAAGTACCTCGCCGTTCCGATCGGAAATGTGCAAAGCGCATTGGTGGTGGGGATCATCTGCATCGCCGCCGCGATCTGGGCTGTTACGCGTGTGCATGAGACATTCCAGCGCGACATGGATTTCGTGGAGGAGTGAAAAAAAAAGAATGGCGGCCGATCGGCCGCCATTCTTCAATTTCCGATCGAACGATCCGATCTATTGACCGGCTGTGATGTCTTCGATGGACATCATGATCGCCTTCGCCTTCTTGTCGTAAACGAAGAAGCACATCTTTCCGGTGCGGCCAGGCAATGCGCCGGCCTTCAGGTTGTCCGGGCTTCCGGTAACGAACGAAGTGTACTTCTTGGGCAGTGGGATCTTCTGTGTTTCGGTGTCCTTGCCGATCTCGATCGTGGAAACGCCGACGTACGGCTTGCCAGCGCCAAGGCCTGCATCCTCGAAGTTCGTGTAAACGATCGCCGGCTTGCCCGAAGGAAGCACCGTTGTGTACTCGTAGGTGAACATCTTGTAGCGCTTCATCAATTGCGCGAGTGCGATCCCATTGAGGTTCATTGCCCCTGAAACGCTCAGCGACTTGTATGGCTTCTCGATCTTGTTGATGTCCAGTGGTTCGCCATTTCCATCGAAATTGAAGACGATATAATCCATCACGGTGAAGCGCAATGGGATATCGCTCGCATCGGCCCCACCGAGCGCGGCCAGTGCGGTGGTGGCACCAGCCGCTTTACGGAACGTTTCGCTGATCACTTGATAGTTACCGTTCGATTCCTTCACCAGATTGTGGAACTGCACCTTCGGCTTCGATCCGATGCTGAATTTGCGCTGTGTTGCTTTCAAGGCTTCCTGGATCCCATTGTCCCAATCGATGCTGTTGAACGCTACTTTCTTTCCGCTGGCATCAAGCTTCAGGAAGAAGATCCCGTCGGAATTGTCGCCTGTCATCTTCTCGCCATCGTAGTACATGCCTGAGGTGGTCACAGTACCATCAGCCTCGATCAGGAATGCGCCC
The DNA here is from genome assembly GCA_023418095.1 of Bacteroidota bacterium. GTDB lineage: Bacteria > Bacteroidota > Bacteroidia > Flavobacteriales_F > PHOS-HE28 > PHOS-HE28. The sequence goes on along the minus strand of JAEZDL010000056.1, from coordinate 10,854 downwards.
GGAAGGTTCGTCTGCTTGCCGTCGTAGAGCGGATATTCGTATTCCTTCTGGCCGGTGGATCCATTGAAGGAGACCACTTTACCAAGCACCTTCTTGCTCATGAGCGAAGGCACTTCCGTGGAAACCACGATCAGCTTGCCGGGGCCGCTTTCAGCTGCAGCGATGCTGGTCATCCCTTTTTCAACGGTAACGGTCTTGGACCACAATTCCTTCAGATCGCGATCGAGCTTCACAACTTCGTAGCCCCACTTCTTCTCCTTGATCGCGTGTGTCCAGTAGAACCCTGTGCCGTCCATGGCCGGATAGATGTCCGCCGTACCAGGCTGCAGGATCTTCTTCGTCGGTTCCGTTTTCTGTTTGATGATGTTGCCGCCCGCATCAACGCTCACGAACGTATTGGTGCGCTTGTTCAGATCCTCGAATAGGAACATGAAGTCCTGTCCGTTGAAATCCGATCCGATCAGGTTGGAATATTTGGTCAATTCGACATTCGTTTTCTTGATCAGGTTGAGGTCCAGATCATAGATCTCAAGCGCGAATTGCACCATGCCCTTGCCCACCTTCTCGTTCACGTAGTAGGTGTAGTAGCCCTTGCCGGCGATCGGGTTCACGCCCCGGAATTCCTTCGGTCTTACTCCATCTATCTGCACCTGCTGCGCGGGTAGTATGGTTGTTGCAAAAAGGCTGAGACCGAGCAGCAGCGCTTTGGTGGAAAAGATCTTCATGTTAGGTTCGCGTCATTGAATTACTGCAATGATAGGATTTAATTTCCTTGTGAAGCACCACTCAAGGTCATTGATGGCGCTCGTTTTGTTCGCATTCTCACCGATCGCGATCGCCCAGAAGATCGTTACCAAAACGTGGGATGATGGTACGTTGAAAGCCCAGGAGACCCACGACAAGAAAGGGTTCAAGACGGGTGAATGCACCTATTACCACGAGAACGGCCAGCTACGGCTGAAGGAATTCTATGTGAAGGGAAGGCGGGAAGGGCCCTGCGAGGGCTGGTATGCCGATGGCACGCTGGAATTCACGCGGAATTACGTGCTGCTCCAACGCAACAATGGGTCGCTCGCGGGCACGGAGCCGGTTTCCGTAAAGAACGGCCGGTGGATCGAATACCATGAGAACGGGCAGAAAAAACGGGAAGAGAATTTCATTGAAGGCGTCCTTCAGGGGGAAGTGCGCAGCTGGTACGAGAACGGCCAGCTCGAGGAAATGAAGACCATGGCCGACAAATTCGAGAACGGTCCTTATGAGCGGTATTTCGAGAACGGCCAGCTGGAGATCCGCGGGCAATACACCAAGGGAGAAAGAACAGGCGATTGGGAAGCCTATCACCCGAACGGCCAGCTCGCATACCGATCGATCTACAATAGTGACAAGGTCGCGGACGGCCCATGGCGCGGAAAGCACGCCAACGGACAGGACAGTCTTGTAGGCTCATACCAGCATGGCCGGAAGGAAGGGATCTGGGAAGCATTCCACGACAATGGGAACCTCAAGAGCCGCACCATGTACAAATTCAACATGCCGGCCGGTGAATTCGTGGAGTTCTACGACAATGGCAACAAGCGATCCGAAGGCGCCTTCGGTGAATCCACGAAGGATGTATCGCGCGGACGTGAAGAAGGCCGCTGGCGCGAATGGTATCCCAACGGCCAGTTGATGAGCGACGGAACCTATTCCAATGGTCTGCGCGTAGGAGAGTACAATGAATGGTATGCCAATGGACAAAAGAAATTCGAAGCGAACTATCGGATGACGACCAATCTCGCGATCGGATCGGGCGCAGGCAATAGCTGGACGATCGAGCATGACGATCGGCTGGAAGGCATGGTGCGTGAATGGTACGAGAACGGCCAGCTGATGAGCGAAGGCGCTTACGTGAACGGCTACCGCGACGGGCTTTGGAAGGAATATTATCCTTCGGGATCATTGCAGATGGAAGCGATCTTCGAAAAGGCGAAACAGAGCGGATCGGTGAAGGAATACTTCGAGAACGGAAAGCTCCGTTCCACCGGTTTCTATGAAGTACAGGGCCGGAAGAAGAAGCGTACCGGCCATTGGACCACCTTCCATGAGAACGGTGAACGCGAGAGCGACGGCGAATACATCAAGAACGAACGCGTTGGCCGCTGGCAGGAATGGTACACGAACGGGAATCTGCGCGAGGATGCGTTCTTCGAAAGCGGCGCACATCAAGGTCCATTCAAAAGCTATCACGAAAATGGCCAGCTCCGCACCGAAGGGATGTACAAAGGCGTGAAGAAACACAAAGGATTGCAGCACGGCGTTTGGAAGCACTACAATGAGAATGGTGAACTGGTGCTTACGGAGAATTGGGTCGGCGGCAGGCTCAAGTGATCGCTTCCGATCGCTGTTGATCGCGATCCTTCTTGCACCATCGATCTATGCGCAATCGGGCAATCGCTTCGCCTACACTGGCGATGATCTGTTGCGATCACAGGCGAACGTGAACTACGCGCATTTCGGTGGATTTTCCGCTAACCTCGCGATCCAGGAGGATCGGATCATTCACCCGTTCCTGGCCTCGCTTTTCTACGAAATGAACTACATGGTCCGTCCAGGCAACGAGGCGATCAACCTTGGCCTTGGCGTGATGCCGGAGATCTTCCTGAACGTGTTCTTCATGGGCCGCGTGACCGGCACGGCCGATCTGCTTCTTTTCAATGAAGCGAACAACAAGCCCGATCCCGGTTTCGGTCTTCGGATCGGAGCGGGCTACAGTGCACTTGGTTCAACGTTCGATCACACCGAACACACACCGATCGCTCGCGCCGGCTTTTCGATAAGCAACATCCGTGTTACTTACGCGTATGGCTTGAAACCGGAGATACTAGTGAACCATCAACTGGCCATCGCGGTGAAATTCGATTGGTAGATCGTGACGGGCGGTTCAAGCCATTTCCCGATCGTTAATTCCGATCCATCACGCTTTAATACCTTCGGCACCCTCGCATCACAGCATTCCATGAACTTGAAACAGATCACTGCGGCAACGGCCTTTCTCTTCATTTCCTTCACGCTTTCCGCCCAAAAGGAGCTCACCAATCGCGAGATCTGGTACAGTCCCACCTTCAGCGCGGAAATGGTCGGCGGCCTTGCCAGCATGAACGATGGCGAACATTACACGGTGTTGGAGGCCGAAGGTGAAACAGCAGTGATCAACCAATACGCCTACAAGACGGGATCGAAGGTCGGTACGCTTGTGAAGGGAAAAGATCTTGTTCCAGCGGGCGGATCAGTTCCGATCGAGATCCAGGGTTACGGCTTCAGCGGCGATGAGAAGAAGATGATGATCGAGACCGATATCGATCCGATCTACCGTTACAGCTATTACGCATACAACTATGTGTACGATCGCGGATCGAAAGACCTGAAACCGCTCGGAGATCTGGAAAAGGCGAAGCAACGGCTCGCAACGTTCAGCCCCGATGGATCGAAGGCCGCATTTGTTCGCGACAACAACATCTTCATCGTGGATCTCGCCACCATGAAGGAAACCCAGGTGACAACCGATGGTGCATGGAACAAGATCATCAATGGCGCGACCGACTGGGTGTATGAGGAGGAATTCAAGCTGGTGCAGGCGTACGAGTGGAACGCTGCGGGAACGAAGTTGCTCTACATGAAAAGCGACGAGAGCGGCGTGAAGGAGTTCGATCTAACGATGTACCAGGGCCAGCTCTACCCGAGCGAATATCGTTTCAAATATCCCAAGGCCGGCGAAGCCAATAGCATCGTTTCCCTTCACGTATACGACATCGCTTCAGCTGAGACCAGGACGATCCCGCTCGGTGCTGAAGGCGAAGTGTACGTGCCACGTCTCGGCTGGACGGCGAACAACGATGTGCTCTGGTTCATGCGCATGAACCGTCTGCAGAATGAAAAGGTGATCAGCACCGTCAACCTTGCACAACGCAGCCGCGAACCGATCGCAGATGTGGTGTACAGCGAAAAGAGCAGGACGTACATCGAAGTGACGGACGATCTGCATTTCCTCGCGAACGGCAACGGCTTCGTGCTCAGCAGCGAAAAAGGCGGCTGGAACCACATCTATCATGTTCCGATCGGTGGCGAACCCAAGCAGATCACCAGCGGCAATTGGGATGTGGTGGAAGTGAAGGGGATCGACGAGAAGGGAAAGCGCGTGGTGTTCACTGCATCGCGTCCGGCGCCGGAGAACCAGGAGGTTTGCTCCGTTCCGATCGAAGGCGGAAGGATCGCACGGCTTTCGCCCGAAGGCGGCCACAGCGACGCCGAGTTCAGCACCGGTTTCCGCTACTTCATCAACACGCGCAGTACGCTTAACACACCGCCTGTCGTAACGCTTCACCAGGGTAACGGCAAACAGGTGAAAGTACTCAAGGACAATCAACGTCTGCAAAAAGCGCTGGATGAATACGGTCTGGTGAAGCGCGAGTTCTTCACCTACACCACCGATGGCGGCGTGGAATTGCGCGGCTGGATGATGAAGCCGGTGAACTTCTCGGAAGGCCAGAAATATCCGGTGCTGATGACGCAGTACAGCGGCCCCAACAGCAATGAGGTGCTCGATCAGTTCGGCGGCCGCGATCACCTCTGGCATTCACTGCTCGCCCAAAAAGGCTACATCGTTGCCTGTGTCGATGGCCGCGGCACCGGCCACCGCGGATCGGAATTCAGGCACATGACCTATGGCCAGCTGGGGAAATACGAAACCGAGGACCAGATCGCCACTGCGAAATGGCTGGCGAAACAACCATACGTTGCCGCCGATCGGATCGGGATCCAGGGCTGGAGCTATGGCGGGTACATGAGCGCGCTGTGCATCACCAAAGGCGCCGATGTGTTCAAGTCCGCGATCGCCGTTGCACCTGTCTCCAACTGGCGTTTCTACGATACGATCTACACCGAACGCTTCATGGGACTGCCCAAGGACAACGCGCAAGGCTACGACGACAACAGCCCGATCAACCACGTGGACAAGTTGAAAGGTAACTTCCTGCTCGTACATGGCCTGGGCGATGACAACGTCCATTTCCAGAACTCCGCCGAAATGGTGCTGGCGCTCGTGAAAGCGAACAAACCTTTCGATCAGTTCATGTATCCTGACAAGAACCACGGGATCTACGGCGGCACCACGCGCATGCATCTTTTCGAGATGATGACGCAGTGGATCGAAGAGAACCTCTGATCGTTCTTTTGGGCGTGCCCCTCGCTTAAGATGCACACGGCTGCGCGCGGTATGGGCATTCATACGTTCAAACGGAGCTGGCTTCGTTATAACGACTAATTTTCATATTATGTGAATGGTTTCTTATTTATGCTTTAACTGCTTCTATACTTCAACTTGAAAGGGCTTTGGTCAGTTTGGAACATATGTATGGCCACTCATATATCCGATCGGTTTTGGCCAATTGAGATCACACAGCATCATAAAGTGATAATGACTTCGATCGGGGACAGCAATGGATCGAACACGTGCGTTGCCATCCAAGCCGTTTGATCGATCGGTCTAAGACCAACTCATGACAGAACATATGTATGGCCATTCATATGTTAGAATGAGCCTGTCTCGTTGGAACGGACCATTTCGCGTTGAGTGAGCGGTTACTCTTATATGCTTAAGTCCCTTATTTTCAATACTCTTATTTGATCTAGCTTTTAACATCAGCGCACGAACATATGTATGGCCATTCATATGTTAAACCCACACTTGATCCCAGAGATAACATTCCCTGATAATGGTTATGGCTCCCGATCGGAGAACAGCTATGGACCGAACATGTGATCGATAACTGCTCTGGTGCAAAACAGGAAGCCCTGCCCGAAGATCGGGCAGGGCTTCACCATCAACTATCCTTTGATCAACGAGCCAAAGGCACCTTGAACGTATTTCGTTCTCCGGCCTGCAAGATCAGGAGCATCCAGATACCATCGTTCAGCCCGTTGGCCGGTATCATTATCCTGCCATTATCGGCCTGGAATTGGCCAACGGCATGCAACTTTCCGGCCGCATCGAACACGGTCACGTCGATCACATCCTTTGCAACGATCCCGTCGATGATGAAGTGATCGGCGTTGCTCCAGACGTTCAATTGTTCGTCCGTATTTCCTTCGATCGAGGTGGTGAGTTCAACCGTGACCGGCATGGTGAACGAGTCGGTGCAATTACCGTTGCTCGCGATGAGCGAAACCATGTAGACACCTGGTTGCATGTACATATGTACAGGCGAAAATTCCGTGCTTGTGGTGCCATCACCAAGGTCCCAGAGGTGTTCGGTGGCATCGATCGAAGTGTTCGTGAACTGGACCGGTTCAGCGGCCGCTACGCTCGATGGTCCCTCGAAGCTGGCGGCTGGCGTTGTGCCGCTGCCGATCTGTAGACCGGTGCTTACGATGGTGCAACCATTGGCATCGGTAACAGTAACCGAATACGATCCTTCACCATCGGTGATCGCGGCATCGATCGACCCATTGCTCCATGCATAATCGTAGGGTGCAATTCCACCGAGGACGTTGAGGTAGATGCCCCCGTCGTTCGAATTGGCGCAGGTCGCGTCGGTCACCGCAGCCTCTGTTTCCAGTGCGAACGGCTCGGTGATCGTGAATTCGCTGATCAACGAACCACACCCTGCATCGCTCGATACGCTCACCATGTAATTGCCAGCCGGAAGATCCTGGATCGTTGCCGATCCCACGGCCTGAACCTCTTGTGCGATGACGCCCCCCGAGGCATCGAGCCAGGCCACATCGGCGGTGGCAGTGGGAAGCAGCACAGTGGCCGAACCATTCGCTTCACCATTGCAGGTGACGCCCGTGAGCTCGTGCTGCACAGGTGCTGATGCATGCAGGAGGAATCGCGGTTGTGAAACATCCGCATTCGCCTGCAGATCGAAATTATACCCCGCATCGCTTGTCAATGGTGTGATCGTGCCGGTCTGCAGATCCTCGATCACCAGGCAGCTTCGACCATCAACGCCGGTGAGTTCCGTGGCCTTGATGGTGTAAGTACCAGCGATCGGTGCTCCTACATGGATCGGGATGGAGATCGCCTCGGTGAATTCACCATACATGTTGATCGCCAGATCCATTCCATCGCTGCTGCGGCTGCTGATGCGTGGTGCCGAAGGATGGCTCCAGGCGAAATAGGCCACATCGTTCGCACTTTGTTCCGGAGTTCCATCCGTGAACACGATCACCGCTTCATCACTGAAACTGTTCATTCCGCTGCTGATCTTCAGCCGCACCAGCGGAAGTTCGGTCTGCAAAGCCACACCGCCGAAAAGGCCGCCCGTATTGCCGGCCACTTTGTCGTTCTCATCAACGCTCGTGGTCACGGCCGGACCGTTCGCCTTCATCCAGAATCCTTGTGAGCTTTGAATGATGCCGTTCGCACCGTTGGTGCCCACCACACCGTTCCAGCTGGCGTTGTTACCGTTGGTGGGGTTGTATATCCAATAGGCGTTCTCCACATCGGCACCGCGATCGATCTGGCTAAAGGCGATCGGGCTTGGCAAGGGGTTGGCCACCAGGCTCCAGCCATCGATCGCCGCGTTGCCGGTGTTGGTGTAACTGAGCGGCAACGCGAGCGGGCTTTGCGCGATGATCGGCTCACCCTTTACATCAACATTGAAAGCCTGCGTTCCGCCCAGGTTATCACCGCTCCAGACCGCGTAACCACGGCCTTCCTCCAATGCATGTGCGTTACCAGTCACGCCGATCAGCCCATCGTTCATGCTTCCACCAGCAACGCTCTCATCATAGAACCTGATGCTCGGCCACAATTGGCCGCCCACGTAGAAGTTCGGGTAATCAGCGCCCGGGAACCCGGCGGTGTAGAAGTCGTCATTCCAGTCGGCGATGGTACGATCGCTGGTGGCGCTGCCCATCAAACGCCAGTTGGTGACACCAGCGGGTATATGTCGCTGCATGGTCAGCTCTCCGAGGTAATCCGCGGAAGGTGCGACAGTGGCCAACCGTGCGGTTCCCGTGGCCGTGCTTAACAAGCGGACCTCTGCCCCTGTGGCATCGGTCACACCTGCTTCAAGTCTCAGGCTGTTCACGATATCATATCCACCCTGCATCACTGTGCCTGCCGGCGTCATCACGATCAGATCGCCCAATGTCACCGTTCCCGGTGTATTGATCGTTGTAGCCGCGACACCTTCAAGGGAAAGTTCCCCGGCCGCCTGAAGGTTTCCTGTGAGTTGCACCGAACTTCCTGTGACCACGAGCCGTTGCTCGGTACCGATGTTCATGATACCACCCGCCTGAAGATCGAGATCACCGATCGTCATCAGACCGGTAACGCCCACCGTGTGCCCGCTCTGGATCACCACCTTATATTCACCAGACACATCAACGGTAGTAGCGGCTCCGTTCGGGGTGAAGGCCCAGATATCATCGATCATGTTGCCCGATGTGGTACTGTACAGCACGAAAGGCGCCCATCGGTACGTAAGCCCGTCCACGAAGAATTTCGCCGGTGAAGCGGAAGTAAAGCGCATGGTGCTGTTGTTGGCCGTGCCGGGAAGGCTCGATACCCAGTTCTCCGTGCCAGTTCCCACCGTGCGGTTCATCACGTTCGCTGGAAATGCGTTCGAAGCCCCGCGAATGCCTACTTCAGGTTGGAATGCAACCGCGGCATCAGGTCCCGGAGCAATGCCGCCATACACCACGGAGATGCCGCGTGTCACGGAATTGAGCCTTATCTGGAAATTGAGGCCTTCCGTGAGACCGACCCTGCGCATATTCCGCCATTCGATCACAAATTCATCCCCAACCTGTTCATATAGAACACGACTGCCACCGTTCCGGGCTTGGAGGTTCGTCCCAAAAGCCGAGATGGCTCCGGCATAACCGGCAGCACTGCTCAGCGGAGTATAATTATTCGTGGCCGGCGCCGATCCGAAAGTGATGAACCCGTTCGCCGAGATGTAGATCTGCGTATAGGCCGTTTCGTTGAAGTGGAATGTTGGGATCGTGATCGCGGTGGAAACCTGATCATTGATGCCCACACCCGAGAACAGCGCCGTGGCACCTCCGCCGAGTTGTGTGAACACTTCGGTCTGCTGCTTGAAGCCATAATAAGCGCTCAATTGACCGAAGGAATTCGTCCCTGCCAACATTAAAATTCCGGCAAGAATTCCTGTGAGCGATCCTGATCGTAATGAACGTGCCATCTTCGTGTGTAGTTTGAAGCTTTTCGTCGACATGTTTTTGCCCTTCGTCGATATCTGCTTCGGTTTGGGAGCGCAAAATAGACAGATCTTGCGCCAGCGTCAAATCCGTATGATCGGCCGACCTTGAGATCATGCGGCCGGGACGAACTTCTTCCGCCTGTCTTTCTATGGCAGGATCTTTCCCGGATTCATGATCCCCAAGGGATCGAACGAATCCTTGATCGACCTCATCAGATCGAGCTGTCGCCGGTCGAAAGCGATATCCATGTAAGGCCGTTGGACCAACCCGATCCCGTGCTCGCCGCTCAAGGTCCCACCGAGTTCCACGGTAAGCTGGAATATCTCGCGGATCGCCCTGGGTAGCTCCTCTTCCCAGAACCGGTCGGAGAGATCGCCCTTGATGATGTTGACATGCAGGTTCCCATCTCCTGCATGACCATAGCAAACACTTTTGAATCCATACCGTGCGCCGATCGACTTCACTCCTTCCAGCAGTTCGGGCAGATGATAGCGCGGTACAACGGTATCCTCTTCCTTATAAACGCTGTTCGCCTTAACAGCCACGGCCACATTGCGCCGCAACTTCCAGAGCGCTTCCTTTTCCAACAAGGTCTCAGCGAAAAGGATCTCGCCGGCCTCGTGCGCTTCCATCACCTCCATGATCGTCTGGCAATCCTGCATCAGGCCATCGGCATGGGAGCCATCCACCTCGATCAGCAGATGGGCCTTTTCATCACTCCCCACCTTCACTGAAATGCCTTCGATGTACCGGAGCGTCCAATCGATCGCATCGCGCTCCATGAATTCCAGCGCGCTCGGGGTGATCCCCGCCCTGAAGATCGCGCTCACCGCTTCACACGCCTTTCGTGCGCTGTTGAACGGCACCAGCATCAGCCTGCTCTCCCTGGGAAGCGGCACCAGGCGCAGCACCGCCTGGGTGATGATCGCGAGCGTTCCCTCACTACCCACGATCAACCGCGTAAGATCGTAACCGGTGCTGTTCTTCAGCGTTCGCGCACCGGTGCGGATGACGCTGCCATCTGCCAATACCACTTCCAGATCGAGCACATAATCGCGCGTCACGCCATACTTCACGGCTCGTGGTCCTCCGGCGTTCTCCGCCAGATTACCACCGATGGTGCACGATCCACGGCTGCTTGGATCGGGCGGGTAGTAAAGTCCTTTCGCGGCCACGGCTTCCTGGAGCACCTGCGTGATCACCCCGGGCTGAACGATCACCTGCAGGTTCTTTTCATCGATATGCACGATCTCATCCATGCGATCGAGCACGAGTGCAACGCCGCCATGCACGGAAAGCGCCCCGCCGCTCAGGCCGGTGCGTCCACCGATCGGGGTGATCGGGATCTCGTACTTCGCGCAGGTGCGTACCACATGCGCGACCTGTTGCGTGGTGCGCGGCCGTACCACTATTTCCGGCGGAAAGCTCAGATCCTCGGTCTCGTCATGCCCATATCGCCTGCGGTCCTCATCGGATCGAAGGATAAGTTCCCCGCCCAGCACCTCGCGCAATTCCGTGATCATCAGATCATCGACCTTTCCGAAAGCCATGGTGCGAAGTTGCGAACACTTGCCGATCGGCCGGCGACCGGAGTTGGGTACATTGCAACACCATCCTGATGAAATGATCGAGAGTTCCGAACTG
>JAEZDL010000024.1 GCA_023418095.1 Bacteroidota bacterium | reverse complement strand
GTGTTCAAACGTTCGGCTTCCGTGGTGGAAAGGCCCGCCTCTTTCAGGTTGTCCACGTTGATCTCCGCATCGGCCTTGATCTTTCCTTCCTTCTTCGCCTTCTCCACCTTCTCTTCTGCGGCCCGGGCTTCCTGCGCGCTGCTCCTGGTGCTCCCGCTCACGGCGTAGAGCGTTATGCCTGCTGCGCGCTCGGTGGCAACGCTTTTTCCTTCCACATCGAAGTTCCCCTTGTTGTAATCGCGGGCCTGTTGCAAGGCCTGATCATCCACCGCGGCACCCTGCGCTTTGGCTGATTCCAGGGCGTTCGCGGCGAACGAGCTCTGCAACACACCGGCCCAGCCATCGCCCTGCATGCTACCATCGCTGTTCTGGGCCCGCTGGATGATACCCGAACAGATGTTCATGGCCTGCAGCACACGTTGCTTGATCGGTGCGTTCGCCGGCAATTTCGCGCTCAAATTGCTGAGGAATTGCGTGGTGAGCGCAACATCGATGTTCGCTCCCAATTTCACCTGGATCTGGGTGCCCTGCAGGTCCGTGATGTTGCGTGCCTGTGGTGTGGCCTTCTCCACATGCGAGAGAAGATAGTTCGTCAGCTTCTTCAATTGTGGCGCGTATTCACCTTGATCCAATGTGGATCCCATGCGCAGGATCGCCATGCCAACCATGGCCGTAGTGGCTGGATCGGTGGCCACCGCATGCGGATCACGGATATCCTGGCGGGCATGTGCACCTGCACCAAAGCCACCATCGGGGGCCTGCGCCTGAACAAGCCAATGCAATCCGCGCTCTTCAGCCCTCAGCACTTTCGTTGGTGTGGCGATCTGGAATGTGCTGTCCACGCCTTCACCTTCATAAACCGTCTTGAACACACAGCCTTTTATGGCCTCCGGTGGCGTGTGGCAGGGAATGATCTCTTCCTTCACGAGCGGTTCTCGAAAAGAAACGAGCACGGCTGCAAGTCCGGAAAGAACGATGCTGGCGATGATGATGTACGATCTGCTTTTCATGTTGGAAAGGATTGGGTCGATCGGGATCGAGCTGTTTTGATATGCAGTACACCGCCGGCAAGGGAAGGTTCGATCGGCACGATCGGTAACTTCGATCCATGCCACGGTCCCTCGTTCTGCTCGTGATGCTTTTCTCCGTGCACAACGTGGTAGCCCAGCGAGTGCTCCACTTCACGAAGACAAGCGGCTTCGATCATGAAACGCGTGAGGTCTCTTTTTCGATGTTCACCTCGATCGGCGCGGAGGTCGGGGCGGAGGTGATCGATGATGCAGATGGATCATCCTTCAATGAGCTCGCTACATTGGCGGAATTCGATGTGGTGGTGTTCGCCAACACATCGGGCAATGCGATCCTTGATGATCAGCAACGATCGAATTTCGAAACATGGATAGCGCAGGGCGGCCACCTGATGGGGATCCACGCAGCGACAGATACGTACCGGCATTCAACAGCAAATGGCGGCGACACCGGTGTGTGGGATTTCTATGCAAGTACGATCGGGGGAAGCGTGCAGTCCGATCCCCACCATGTTTCGGGCACGCCTTCATTCGCCCTGCATAAGCTGGGAACGAATCCTTCCACCGCGAACCTTCCCGATCCGTGGCAGAAGGAAGAGGAATACTATTACTGGGAGAATGGTTACCTGCATCCGGACATCGTGCCGGTGCTGGAGGTGGAACAAACGATCGGCCCGAACGGAATCGTGAACAGCTACGATGCGCCGCGCCCGATGAGCTGGTACCGCACCACCGCAATGAACCGGATCTTCTACACAGCTCTGGGACATGCGCAAAACAATTACACCAGCGATCCGTTGTTCCGGTCGCATGTGAAGGATGCGTTGATCTGGTTGTTGAATGACGAAACGTCGATCGAAATTCCAGGTGGATCGGTAGTCAACCCAAGCTTCGATCCGATCGGTGGAATGATCAATATCGTGGGCCTGGAGGATGGAAGGCACACATTCGATCTGTTCGACCTACAAGGCAGGTTGATCCAGAGATCCAATTGTAGCGGAACGGTATGCGGTCATAAGGTCACGCATCCGTCAGGGATCTACTTCCTGCGCGGACGGGAACTTTCGTTCACGATCGTGATCCCTTGAAATAGAGGACCCGGCCTTTCGCGAAAGGCCGGGTCCATGCACAGGGCCCAGGTTCGAACTGCTCCGGTACGACCCGTCACCCTGCACGATCGCTCCATCCTTTAATAACATACATGGCCGGAAGGTTACCGTATGGCGGCTGGCTTTCAAGCACGAACGACATTCTTTGTCGTTGAGGCGCAGTTGCTTCGCTGTGATCTGATCAATGAACATGACCATGGATACACGAGGTTTCCGCCATTCCTCTATATTCGGCGCCCGCAGCCGCAATGCGTTCAAGATCCCTTACTCCCATGTTTGAGGAGGCGGCACGTCAATACCGCCAGCATCGCAATGCGTTCATCGCATGGGCCAGGCGTGAATTCGGGGTGGATGCCGATGAAGCGAAGGATGCCTTCCAGGACGCCTTATGCGCCGTGTACGAACAGGAAGCTGCAGGCCGGCTCGCGCAGTTCAACGGGAATGTGCGCACCTATCTCTTCGCGATCGGCCGCAATCATCTGCTCACGCGCATAAGGTCCCAGGCGATCCATGGGAACCATTTGGCTCCTTATGCGATCCATATGGAAGGCCTGTCACACGCCAACGCACAGGAGACCATGGAGCGCGATGAGGATCTGGAGAAGGTAAGGGCCGAGCTGGAACGGCTTTCGCCCGATGACAAGCGCGTGCTGGAGCTCTACTATATCGATCGGCTGGACATGCGGGGCATAGCCGAGACCATGGGCTACAAGAACGCCAATGTCGCGAAGAAGAAGAAATGCATCGCATTGAAGCGATTGATGGATCAGGTGAAGAAGGGGATGATGATGTTGTTGATGTGATGGATCGCGTGATCGAACATATGGACGAGTTGGAACAGGATCGGTTCGAGGCCCGGTATTTCAATACCATGCCCGATGCTGAAGCCCGCGCGTTCGATGCGGAGCTTGCACGCGATGCCGGTCTGGCGAAAAGGTACCGGGCGTTCCAGCTCGCCATAAAAGGGATCGTTTCATCCCGTGCCGCAGGTGTTCCACCGGCTGGATTGAAGCAGAAATTGCAACAGATCGATCGGGAGTTGGATGGTGCGCCCGAAAGTTCAAGGAGCATCTGGCTCGCGGCTGCAGCTGTCGCGGTGATCATCTTCGGGATCTGGTGGGTGTTGCGCGCTCCGGAACATGTTAGGCTGGCGAACGAATATGGGATCGAGGAACCCGGCCTGCCTGTACTGATGAGCGCTAAAGGCCGGGCATTGGACGAGGTGATGAACGACCTGAAGCTTGGGAACCACCTCCGGGTGCAGAGATCGCTGGAGCAAATGCTTGCCAAGGAGCCTGGCAACGATACGCTGAATTATTTCGCAGGTATCGCATCAGCGGAACTTGCGAAATGCGATCGTGCGATCGGGTTTTTTAAGGAGGTGCCCGTTGGATCGGTCTTCAGCAACAAGGCCCGCTATCACCATGCGATCTGTGAATTGCGAGAAGGCCGGATCGAAATGGCGAAGCCTCTTCTGGAGGAACTCGCCCAAAGCGGGGATCCTCAATTGAGCGGGCGCTCACGGGAACTGCTCGATCGCTTGTGAACCAGGATCCCGATCAGCAACAGGGCCGCGACGACCGATCCGATGAGCACACCGGGCCGATCCCGATCCAACCTCACATCGGTTCCCACCAGGATGATCCCGCTCCAATAGAACGGATCGTCAAGCCCATCGTCCTCGTGTTCTTCCATGAACCTGTTCTTGGCCTTGTGGAGCGCTGTGCTCGCAGGATCGCCGGCGAGCATTGAAGTATACATGTGATGCAGGATCTCGTTGGTGGATCGATCATCCACTGGCCACAACGTATGGATCACGGCATCGGCACCGGCCTGCAATAGCGCATGGCCAAGGCTTTGCGCGCCTTCGCCAAGAAAGACCCGCCCGCTGCCGCTGGAGCATGCAGCAAGAACGATCAGGTCGCGATCCACCTTCCCCCACGGGATATCCTTTTCGCTCCAGGCGCGATCCGTAAGCAGAATGTACGGTTCGGTATCAGGCAGGCCTGCAGCGCGGGCATGCGAAGCGATGTGAAGTATTCCAGGTTCGCGAAGAAGAAGATCAAGCCGATCGGAGCGCAACGCAGTGTCAAGCCCTGAATCGAAATCCTGCGCGAGCGCTCTGGCGTAACGCAGGGCGAAGGGAAGATCACTGGTCTCCGCACCATTTGCGACCGTTATCATGGTACGATCCTCGGCCAATTGCATCGGTTGAAGTGCCGATCGAAGGTCGGGAGCGATGCGGATCTCATATTCCTGGCCAACGTATCGATCGGGAACGGTATCGATCATCAACGCTGCGAAAGGTAGATGCGAAAGCGTTCCGTAGGGAATGATCACCAGCTTTCTTTCCGTGCGGCCCTGCAATAAGGGCTGAAGCAATCGCTGGTACCATTCAACTGCTTTTCTGCGGAATTCCTGCCGATCGGCACTCACTTCGTTCACTGCGAATTCAGCGAAGCGGCCTACCCCGAATTCAGGGTTGAACGGTGTTGGCCCGAGTTCGATCGATCGTGGCCCGTGCTCATCGATCACAACGGCCGAAAAGCCATGTCCGCTCATGTACTCAATGATCAGCGTGCCCTGCGGAGCGACAAGATCATCCAGGGTGACCGGCTCTTCCAGGAATTGGAGCGAAGGAAGCCCGCGCTTCAACCTATCCCGCTGGATCTTCAGGTTCCTTCTGCGTTCCAGGTGGATCATCGCGGCGATCAGATCATCGCTGTTCCCCTTGTGCACGTAACGGTCCATATGGAAGATGTGCGCGTATTGGAACGGCGAATGCGCGTAGGAACTCGTTACCAGATGTAGCCTCCGGCTGCCATACTCCTTCACCAATGCCTCCCAATAGGGTACCGCCGCCTCGATCACATGGATCGCACTATCGATGTAGCTGCTCTGTTTATCCTCCCACCAGATCCGGTCGTAACAGTGCGAGATGAACGACATCAGTTCCAACACCTGCGCCTTGTTGGGGACCGAGGGCTGAAACCGATACAGGTCCGTCGTTCGCGGGATCCGTTGCATGTCCAGCAGAACGCGCAACGCCCGCCGGTAGCTCTGGATCGCTGGCATGTATCCACCTTTCTGGAACGCATATTCCTGCAGCAGGCCGATGGTAAGGTGATCCATCATCACGGGCTCCGAGGTGCCCAGTCCGTGAGCCTGCATCAAAGTGATGGACCGATCGTAGTACCACATCGCGGAATCCACGACCATGTGGAGTTTCGCCGGATCACCACGTGAAGGGATCGCCTGATCGGTGAACGTGTTCCCAATGTCATGAAGGATCTGCGCGGTCCAGATCGTATCCCGCGCGGCGATCGCCTCCTGCAAGGCCTTCCTGAAGTACGGCCTTGCCGCAACCGACGGCTCGGCCGGGCTATCCTTCGTCCTTTGAATTGCATAAAGCCCATGGAAGACCTTGTACGCGTAAGCACGTTCGCGCAGCGCGACCACGCGCTCGAATGGAAGAACATCGCCTGCGTTCGCGATCAACTCGATCGCGCGCACCGATGTTTCCTCCGCGGTGATCTGATGATCCCATTGCGGCGCGGCCATGTAATTATGATAGCGGGCCTGGTATGCAAGGCCTGCACCAGCTTCGGGTGAATCGTTTCCGAAACGCGCACGCCTCAGTTCAAGTGCTTCATCCCAATAACGTTTCGCTTCATCGATGTCGCTGATCCGGTAGTATTGCTCACCGAGCATTTCCAGCGTGCGCGCATGGAGCAGCGTGTCCCGGCGGATCGCAGGATCGGAAAGTTCCGCATTAAGACGGTGAATAACACCTTTCATATCGCCGGAAACGATCGCACGCAGTTCCGCATGCGGATCGAACGACGCGATGGAGGCGGTTAAAAGAAGGCAAAGACCGATCGACCAGGCTATTCGCAACGATCGGCCCACCACGAACTAAGCTGTCACGAGCGCCGGAACTTCCTTGGCAGCTAAATAGCGTTCCGCATCAAGCGCGGCCATGCAGCCGGTGCCAGCAGCGGTAACGGCCTGGCGGTACACATGATCGGCGGCATCGCCGGCCACGAATACGCCGGGGATCCTGGTGCGTGTGCTATCCGGCTCGTGCTTCAAATAACCGACCTTGTCCATGTCCAGCCAATCCTTGAAGATCGCGGTGTTCGGCGTGTGGCCGATCGCGAGGAAAAGCCCTGTTACATCAAGCCTTTTCTCTTCACTCGTGACATTGTTGATCACCTTGATCGCCTCCACGGAATTCTCGCCGATCACATCAGTGACTTCCGTGTTGAACAGGATCTCGATGTTCGGCGTGTTCTTCACCCGATGCACCATGGCCTTGCTGGCGCGGAATTCATCGCGGCGGACCAGCATGTACACTTTCGGACAAAGTTTCGCGAGGTACGAAGCTTCTTCGCATGCGCTGTCGCCGGCACCAACGAGCGCCACGGTCTGTCCGCGATAAAAGAATCCATCGCACACTGCACAGGCCGTAACACCTCCACCGATGTCGCGCAACCGGATCTCGTTCGGCAGACCGAGCCATTTTGCGCTCGCACCGGTGCTGATGATCACCGTATCGGCGTGGTATTCCGTCTTCTCATCCACCCATACCTTATGGATCGGACCGGTGAAGTCCACCTTCGTCACCCAGCCGTGGCGGATATCGGTCTTGAAGCGAAGCGCTTGCTTGCGTAGATCCTCCATCATCTCCGGGCCGGTGCGGCCATCGGGATAACCGGGATAATTCTCCACTTCCGTGGTCTGCGTCAACTGGCCGCCGGGCAGCGGACCTTCGAACATCAGGGGTTTGAGGTCGGCGCGGGCCGCGTAGATCGCGGCGGCATATCCAGCAGGGCCCGATCCAATGATCAGGCATTTCACGTGTTCGATCTGTTCGCTCATCACTGTGATCGGCGATCGTTTCCGATGCCTTTCTTTCCTGCAAATTTAGCCCGATCCGGTGAACAGATCGGTCTATTGCGGAACGCAGATCAGCGTATCGAGGAAAACTCCATATCCGACCCAGACCCCAAGGCCGCCTTCAATGTTGGATCGGATATTCGCCGGGGTGCTGAACACATCGCCATCAGAGACCACATTGCTCGCGTATGAATTGAAGAAGTCATATTCGGTGCGGCCGATGCTCGTGAATTTGAACGCCACGGTATCGTTGCGCTTGAAGAATCCGTCCTCCGCGCTCAGTTCATCGGCAGCATCATACGGCTCGCTGCCGCGGTAGAAATTCACCGGCAGATCGCTTATACCATTGATGTACCGATCGTCGAAGATCCCGAAGAGCGGTGGAATGAAACGCCGATCACGCGGCCCCTCTCCGCCATTCCGGTTGAGTCTTCGCGTGAACCAACGGTACGCGTTCCCGAGCGTATCGGGATCATCGAGGTTGGTCCAGATAAAGCCCAGTGAATCATCATCGGGTTGTTGCAGCGCGAGTTGGAACCACAGCGTATCCAGCTGTACCGGGTTCGGAATGGCAGTAATGCTCGAAAGCGACTTTCCATCGGCTTCCACTTCCAGCTTGTAAGTGCGCCCATTCTCGCCGAAAAGTTCGGTACTGGTCCAGATACAGATGTTCGCGCTTGCCAGCAACCCTACATCGAAGCCGGTGAGGCCGGCGGCCAGTTCAAGTTGTTCAGGCGTAAGTGCGGAACTGCAGATCTTGGTAAGCGTGAATGAAGCGTTGCCATCATTGATCACAACATCGGCTTCGGAAATGAAGCTCGATGCGATGGATGTGATGGATGTAGGTGCGAAATATCCCTGGGTGCGCGTGAGCAAGACCACAGGCGGTGCGCCGGTCTCGATGTAACCTTCCACCACCACGCGCGGTTCGGTCTCGGGCAGATCCACTTCGATCTCCTTCTCGCAGGAAGTGAACAAAAGCCCCAAGCAGGAGAACAGGATGATGTGCCGCTTCATCAGAAACTGAAATTCCATGTTACAGAAGGAAGGATCGAAAAGAGCGAGACCTGCTTCGCCACGATCTGGAAAGTACCGGCCGAAGGATCGCCCGTACCATCGAAGTAGATGAAGAACGGATTCGCACGATTGTACACGTTGTATACACCGAAGGTCCAGCTGCTCTTCCAACGCCGTTCGATCTCGGTGGTCTCGCCGGTGACGGGATCTGCCACTGTTCGTGTCCGCGGGTTCGTAAGCGTGGCACCGAGGTCCACGCGGTGATAAGGCACCATGCGATAGCCATTCCGATCGGTGAATTCGCTCACCAACCGGCCTTCGATGAAATACCGGTTCACAGGTAGCGTAACGGCCTGGCCAGTGGCGTAAACGAATGTGCCGGAGAAATTCCAGCGCTCGTTCAGATCGTACGAGACAACAATGCTCAGATCGTGCCGGCGATCCCACCGGCTGGGAAATTCCCGGCCTTCATTGATATCCGGGAATTGGCGCATGGTTCGGCTCCATGTGTAACCGGCCCATCCATTCAATTTGCCTCGCACTTTCTTCACGAAGAATTCCGCACCGTAGCTGTAACCATCGCCGTACACCAGCAGCGCATCGTAGTTCGTATTGCCGCCTTCCTGTGGTTGCGCGCCTTCTGCATACTCGATCAGGTTCTCCATGTCCTTGTAATAGACTTCCACGGAAGTCTCGAAAAGATGATCCTTCAGATCGCGGAAATAACCTGCGGCGTATTGTGTACCGATCTGCGGCTGAACATTGGTGCTGCTGGGGATCCATACATCCGTTGGCAGGGCTACGGAACTGAAACTGGCCAGATGCACATACTGCTGACCGCGGTTGTAAGAAGCCTTGATGCTGCTCTTTCCATCGATCCGGTAACGCACCGAAGCACGCGGCTCCAAAGCTGAATACGAAGCGATCGGATCGCCGGGATCGAATTGTGTGGTACCGGCAGGATCGCCGCGCTCATCGAAATCGTACCGACGGAAAGGCCCAACGTGATGGAACGTGGTGAAACGAAGACCGGCGTTCAACCGGATCTGATCGGTGATATCGAACTCATCCAGCACGTACACCGCAGCTTCATGCGCATGAAGCAAAGGCGGAACATCGATGTCGAAATCCACATCGCCGCTGTTCACGCTCACGGTGCTGGTGGTATAGATGTGCTTGATGTACTGGCCGCCGTATTTCAATTGATGGCCCGCTTTCGGATAATGGGAAAGGTCCACCTTCAAACCGACATCCTTGATCCCGCTGAAAAGTTCGAATCCGAATTCATCCTGCTCGGCATTGAAAGCGAACGAATAATCACTGAACGTGGCGGTGGCGTTCATGAACAAGCGCGGGCCGAACACATGGTTCCAACGCGCCGAAACCGTTGCATTTCCCCACGGAATGGTGAAAGCTGGATCGCCTGCTTCACGACCGGTGAACGTGAACACATCGCGTCCGAAATAGCCGCTGAGGAAGATCCTGTCCTTGTCGCTGAGCCGATAGTTCGCCTTCGCATTCAGATCATAGAAATAATAGCCCGATCCTGAAAGTTGCGAATCCTTGTTGATGAAGGGACGAGTCAATACATCGATGTATGTGCGTCTTCCGGACACGATGAACGAGCTGCGATCCTTCACGATCGGACCTTCGAGCGTCAACCGTGAAGAGATCAACCCGATCCCGCCCTGGCCGTGGAATTCCTTCGAATTCCCTTCCTTCATGGTGATGTCGAGGACCGAAGCGACGCGCCCGCCGTAATTGGCAGGCATTCCGCCTTTGATCAATTCAACGTTGCGCACTGCATCAGCATTGAACACGCTGAAGAAACCGAAAAGATGGCTCGCGTTGTAGACAGTGGCATCATCGAGCAGGATCAGGTTCTGATCGGGTCCGCCACCACGCACGTAGAAACCGCTGTTCCCTTCGCCATTGTTCTGCACGCCGGGAAGGAATTGGATCGTTTTGAGGATATCCACTTCGCCGAGAAGTGCTGGCAGGGTCGCGAGTCGTTGAACATCCAGATCCACCGTGCCCATCTGCGTGCCTTCGGTGTTCTCTTCGCCGCGTTCCCCGATCACTTCGAATTCCTTCGCGATGATCGCCTTCGGCTTCGCTTCGATGTTGATCACCTGATCGGCGGAAAGATCCACTTCGCGGATGAAGTCCTCGTAACCGATGAAGCTCATCACGATCGTGTGTTTTCCTGGCGAAAGGTTCAGCACATAGTAACCGTAGACGTTCGTTGAGGTCCCCTTCATCGTCTCGCGCACGTACACGTTCGCGCCGATCAACGCTTCGCCGCTACTGGCGTCGCGCACGTGCCCGCTCACCGAGAAATTGGATTGTGCGAATGTGGTGCTGATCGAGATCCCGATCAGGAATGAAAGAAGTGAAAGCCGCATGAAGGGGAGCAAAATTACTGGCACCCGAAAGTGTCCCTATCACCGATCGTGTAATTCCATGTTAATAAGTCCTTTTACAGAATGACCTTTCAACTTGATCGAGAGCAGCGGCAGCAACACCTTTGGCCCACACATCCAGCAACCATGAACACGTTCATACGCAAATACAACTCAGGGCTGCTTACCGCAGGCATTTATCTTTTCCTGGTGGTCTTCGCGTTGGTGGTCACCTTCGGGAACTGATCTGAATTTATTCAGAGTACGCGATGGTGGAGAGCAGCGCGTTCTCCGCCTGCCGCGAATCGAGCCGTGTGTGCTGTACCACTACAGGCACATCACTTTCGATCACACTGGCGAAATCGGTCCCCAACGGGATCGGTTCGGGATCTTTCAGATCGTTGAAACGAAGATGCAGCGTTCGCTGTGCGCCGATCGAAATTTCGTAAGGCCCGGCAGGATCCCGATCGGCATAGAAGATCGTGAGCTTGATGTTCGCCGGCCGATCACCGGTGTTGAGAATGCAGGCCGTTTCATGGCTGGTGAATTCCGGCTCAGGGCCGTTACCGTAAGCGGGAATGTAACCTTCGGCGATCACCCACACTTTCTTTCCGTATGCTTTCATCGATCGGGATTTCGATCGGTTCGCACAAGCATTGTACCGCGGCGGATCAAGTACCTGATCTGCGTTAGGTACTGCGTTAAGATGCAAGCCTTCGGTCTAACTTTTTCTCAATGTATCTTTAGACCTCCAAAGGAAGTTGCTCTAGAGCACTATCCTGTGTAGCCCGGGCCCTGGCCTGGGCTATCTT
>JAEZDL010000256.1 GCA_023418095.1 Bacteroidota bacterium | reverse complement strand
CAACTGCACCGGCGTGACGCGCGGCCAGATCGGCGATGCCATCGCCCTAGGGGCCTCGACCTACGAGGATGTCCAGCGCGACACCGGCGCCTCGACCGTCTGCGGGAGCTGCCAGATTCACATCTCGGCACTCCTCGGTGGTGCGCCAGCACGCAAGCCTCTGCGCTGGTGGCGTCCCGCTGCGGCGGCATCGATTGCGGCTGCCCTTGTCGCCGCCATCACGCTGGCGCTCCCCGTTTGGCCGCTCGCCAAATCCATTGCCGACGTTGGTATTGCCGACAAGCTCTGGCTCGACGGCACCTGGAAGCAGACGAGCGGCTACACGTTGCTTGCGCTCTCGGTGATGGCGTCTCTGCTGTCGCTGCGCAAGCGATGGCTGCCGGCAGCGCTTCTGCGATGGCTTGGCGAGTTTGCCGCTTGGCGGCTCGTGCACATCTTCATCGGCGTCTCCGCGCTGCTCGTCCTCTTCGCGCACACGGGCTTCCGCCTCGGCCACAATCTCAATTTCTGGCTGATGAGCTGCTTCCTCACGGCAAGCCTCAGCGGCGCAACGATCGGGCTCACGAGCGCGCTCGAGCACCGCATTTCCAAGTCACCGGAAAAGGCCGCGCGGCTCAGGTCGATCTCGCTCTGGCTGCATGTTCTTGCGCTGTGGCCACTGCCGCTGTTGCTCGGCCTGCACATCCTCAGCGTCTACTACTATTGAGCCGCGCATGACGAGCAACGGTCCGCTCTGGCTGATCTGGCTGCTCGCGACGAGCGCGGCGGCGGTCGTCATGCTTGTCGGATTCTTCTACGGTGGCGTGGCGCGACCAAGCCTCGTCATCGGACACATGACCGATGGCCATCATCAGATCGAGCTTGCCTGCACGGCGTGCCACACGACCGCATTCGGCGGCAGGGACGCAATCCAGAAGGCGTGCATCGGCTGTCACGGCGCGGAGCTCGCGGCGGCCAAAGACACGCATCCTGCAAAGAAATTCGTTGACCCGCGAAACGCCGACCGATTGGCGAAGCTCGAAGCCACGCAATGCATCACGTGCCACACCGAGCATCGCGGCGAGATCACGACGGCGATGGGGCTCACGCTGCCGCCGGACTTCTGCGCGCTCTGCCATCAGGACATCGGCAAGGATAGACCGAGCCACGAGAACCTCGCCTTCGCAACCAGCACGTCGGCCGGTTGTCACAACTACCACGACAACCGCGCGCTCTATGAGGACTTCCTCGAAAAGCACGCCAAGGATCCGGAGATTGCCGCAAAGCCCGTCATCAATCTGCGCGCATCGCCACCGGACAAGACGACTGACGCGAAGCCGATCGTGGAGCTTGCAGCCGCGGACGCGCCCGTCGACAAGAGCGGCGACAAGTCCGTGGCCGCCGACTGGCTGGCGAGTGCGCACGCCAAGGGCGGCGTCAACTGCTCGGGCTGCCACGCGCCGGGCGTGAAATCCAAGGACGAGTTCGCGGCGCGCTGGATCGACAGGCCGGATCACACCGTCTGCGCCACCTGCCACAAGGAACAAACGTCGACATTCACTGCGGGGCGCCACGGCATGCGGCTCGCAGCCGGCCTGACGAGCGCGATCGACGGCCCGTTCGGTCTCACGCGCAAAGAGCCGCTCTCGCCCATGAAGCCGGAGCTGGCGCGTGTGCCCATGTCAGTGAAGGCGCACGGCACCAACCTCACGTGCACGACCTGCCACACTGCGCATGCATTCGAGACCAAGCGCGCGGAGGTCGAAGCGTGCCTCGGCTGTCACGACGACAAGCATTCGCGCACCTATGTCGGCTCGCCGCACGAGAAGCTGGCGAAGGCCGAGCAAGATGGCACCGGTGCAAAGGGCACGGGCGTCACGTGCGCGCCCTGCCATATGCCGCGCACGACCCGCGAGGATCCCGATACCGGCGAGGAGCACCTCCTCGTCGTCCACAACCAGAACGACAACCTGAGGCCGAGCGAGAAGATGCTCCGCTCGGTCTGCATGAGCTGCCACGGGCTCGGCTTCGCCATCGACGCGCTGGCGGACACCGACCTCGTGTCGCGGAATTTCACCGGGCGCCCCTCCGCCCGCGTCGAAAGCATCGAATGGGTCATGCGCCGCCTGAAGGCACGCGAGGGGGACACCGCCGGATCTGCAGGCGGCAAATGATCAATCATCTGAGAGGCAACAGGAGAGACGAGACATGAAGATTTCGAAGCGTTTGGCGCTCACGTGCCTGAGTGGTTGCGCCGTGGTCGCCGTCGGCGCCAGCGCGATGGCGAAAGGCATCGCCTACAGGGATGTGGCGGACATGCTCCACGCCGTCATGGAATCGGACCGCACGGTCTACACGCGCAAGGTGGTCAACCGTCTCACGCTCAAGGACAAGGTCATCAAGGCCAGCGAATACCACGAGGACGATAAAGCGCTGCCGCTCCCGGCGCAGATGTTCCGCTTCGGCGCGGAGATGGTTGCGGAGAAGACCGATAAGTTCCGCTACTCGTTGCTCTCCCTGTGGCCGGTCAACAAGCAAAACGCACCACGCACCGACATCGAGAAGGCCGGCCTCGAGTTCGTCGCCGCCAATCCCGGCAAGAACTACTACGGCGAAGAAACGCTCGGCGGAAAGAAGTACTTCACCGCCGTCTACGCGGACGTCGCCATCGCACCGGCATGCGTGAGCTGCCACAACGAGCACAAGGACAGCCCCCGCCGCGACTTCAAGCTTAAGGACATCATGGGCGGCGTCGTCATCCGGCTGCCGATGACCGAGTGATCTCCCGACCATCCTGCCGTCCATCACACAACAACACTCGATCCACAGGTGCGCAACATGACCCCTGAGCAAGTCACACTCGTGCAGGAAAGCTTCAAGAAAGTGCTGCCGATCGCGCCGCAGGCGGCCGATCTCTTTTACGGGCGGCTCTTCGAGATCGCGCCGCAGGTGCGGCCGCTCTTTCCGACCGATCTCACCGAACAGAAGAAGAAACTGATGCAGATGATCGCGACGGCGGTCAACAACCTGCACCAGGTCGAGACCATTGTGCCCGCGGTGCAGGATCTCGGCCGGCGGCACGTCAACTACGGCGTGACGGCCGATCACTACAAGCCCGTCGGCGAGGCGTTGATCTGGACACTCGAGAAAGGCCTCGGCGATGCCTTCACGCCGGATGTGAAAGCGGCGTGGGTTACCACCTACACCACGCTGCAGAGCGTCATGACGGCGGCTGCGGCGGAGGTGAAGCCTGTGGCGAAGGCCGCCGTCGCGGCAGCGGCAGTCGCACCGGCCAAGAAGGGATTTTTCGCGCGGCTCTTCGGCTGAGCGACCCCGCCCGCCATCGCATCTCGAACCAGCGGCAGATCCATGCGGAACTGCCGCCGGTTATCTCGGCGCTCTGCTGCAGACTCGCCTTCAGTATCGCTCGGGAACGTAAAGCTCCTTGGGGATGGGCTTGCGCGCATAGTCCGGCTGATAAATCCGACTTGGCAAGTCGATGGGCGAGCGCCCGATTTCTTCGTACGGTACCTGCGTCAGCAAGTGCGCAATGCAGTTGAGGCGCGCCCGCTTCTTGTCGACGGCCTCGACGATCCACCATGGCGCCTCAGGAATATGCGTGCGCTCCAGCATCTCCTCTTTGGCCTTGGTGTAGTCCTCCCAGCGCTGCCGCGACTCGAGGTCCATCGGCGAGAGTTTCCACTGCTTGATCGGGTCGATATTGCGCACGTGGAATCGCACGTGCTGCTCCTCGTCCGTGATTGAGAACCAGAACTTCACCAGGATCGTACCGGACCGCACGAGCATCCGCTCGAACTCCGGCACGGAG
>JAEZDL010000198.1 GCA_023418095.1 Bacteroidota bacterium | reverse complement strand
GTCTGGATCGGGATCTATGTAGGTCGATCTTGTGCTATGCCGGTCGATCCAAGCGATCGAAATGGGCGATCACCGCCTGGTTGAATTCCTCGGGCCGGTCCACGTTGGTCAGGTGGGCCGCACCATCGATCACCACCAGTTCACTTCCGGCGATCGCCTCATGCATCTCCCTGCTCGTGGCAAGATCCATCAACCGATCCTCGTTACCCGTAATGATCGTGGCTGGGATCTTCAAACCGCGCAACCATTCCCTTCGATCGGGCCGCTGTGCCATTCCCCTGGATGCGGCGGCCACGGCTTCCGGGTGTTGCCCGGCCATCATCTTTTCGATCCCATCAGCGATCGCCGGTCTTTCCGCCCGGGTACGATCAGTGAGCATCTTGGGGATCATGCCGCGTGCGATCACGGCCACACCTGGATCGAAGGCCTGTTCGGCCACTTTGTATCGGTTCTGCCTTGCCTCTGCTTCATCTGCGCTGGCTTTCGTGTTGCAAAGGATCAGGCTTTTTACCCGGTCCGGATATCGATCCAGGAACGCCATGGAAACATATCCGCCCATGGAAAGTCCGCACAGCGTCACCTGTTCGATCCCCGATCGATCGAGGGCTCCACGGATGCCGGAAGCGTAATCCTCCATGGTCATCACTTCGGGAAGCTTCTGCCTGTCGTTGCCGAAGCCGCGCAGATCGGGCGCCAGCACATGGATGTGATCGGGAAATGCGCTCAACTGCAATTCCCACACACGGTGATCATGCGGGAATCCGTGGATCAATACAAGATGATGTCGTTGCTTCATTCCTCGTTCCCTTGCGCCACCACGTGGATCTCCTGATCGGCGAATCGCACTACCTGGCCAGCGCGGATCTTGCATGTCTTTCGAAGTTCGGTACGGCCATCCACTTTCACCAGACCTTGCGCCACGAGCATTTTCCCCGCGCCCCCACTATTGCAGAACCCTGTGATCTTCAATAATTGGTTCAACTCCACCATTTCGCCGTTGAGATGGAAGATGATCGGTGCCATGCGTGCAAGTTAGGTCGGCGCCCATCGGTCGGGCTGTCAGCGACGCTTGCTCAACAGCCAAACGAGGCCCTGGAGCGCGGCCATGCCGAGAATGGTGCGCCGCGCGCGTTTGTTGGTGCGGAAGCCCAGCACGAAGGGCGCTGCCCAGGCCGCGATGTTCATGGCGGCGTCCATTTTCAAGTGGGTCCTCCACGGCATCGCGTGAAGTATGCCGCCACCGTTGCGGGTGGAAAGTGCGCTACCAAGTGCGTAGAGCCCGATCCCCCGGCTTACGGCCGTTGGTACGGAATAACGTGAGAAGCCAAAAAGCCTGGGAGCCACGAACGCCGCTGCGCCCAGCGCATAATCCATTGCTGCATGTGCCTTTGGTGGAAGTACTTTCAGATCCATCTGCATATAAGTTTCCGGAAGTACGGCAAACGGCGTGCCTTCACCCGAAGGTGATGTCCATGATCTTGGATCGTTGAAGGGCGTTGCCCAATCGTAGCTCCGCGATCTCACCGATCCTTTTTCCGATCAACGCGCGCACGATCGGCGCGGTGAAGGCGATCCGCCCTTCCTTGATACTGGCTTCATCGACCCCCACGATCGTGAAGGTGGATTCCGATCCCTTCCTTGGCCCGCTCTCATGGCGAAAGGTGACGGTGGTGCCGAAACGCACATCTCCTGGTACCTCACCATACTCCACGATCTGCGCGGTGGCTATCCGCTCTGCGAGCAGATCGAGCCTCCCGTTGATCACGATCAGCTGCCTCCTGCGATCATCTTCGCCGATCTCCCCCGCGTCCCCTTTCTCGATCACCGATCTGCGTTCATCCTCCAGCTCCTGGCGCTCTTTTTCCAGTAACCTCATCCCACGCGGTGTCACAAGGTTCGCTTCACCTTCGGGTAATGGTGCGCGCGGGGGAATGAACGGTGCTTCCTCCTGATCATCCTCCTTCACGAATCCGCGGCTCATGCTGAAAGAATAAGTTATGCACGAAGTGAGCCGATCCTGTTCGCTGGCACGGCCGGTGCACATGGAATGGAAAAGGACCAGCATGTATCACCACATAAAAAAATTGATGTATACCGTTCGCGTCGGCACACCCGATCCGCGTTTCGGCCGGATGTTGCTCGAACAGTTCGGCGGGGCTAACGGCGAATTGGCCGCTGCCATGCAATACACCATTCAAGGATGGAACTGCGATGATGCGCCGCGCAAGGACATGTTGATGGATATAGGGACCGAAGAGCTGAGCCACCTGGAAGTGGTGGGGACGCTTGCGAGGATGCATCTGCGGCCCACCCGCACCGGGCGACAAATGGCGGAAGCCGATCCCCTTGTGGCGGTCGCTGGTGGGGGCGGTGTGGTGCTCCATAACTCACAAGGCAATCCATGGACTGCCGATTACCTGAAGATCACCGGGGAACTCGATGTGGATCTGCGAAGCAACATCGCGGCGGAGGCCCGGGCGAAGATCGTGTATGAAAGGCTGATCGACTTCTGCGACGATCCGGACAGCAAGGATGCCTTGCAATTCCTGATGACGCGCGAGATCGCGCACATGCGATCGTTCATGGCGGCATTGGATAGCATGGGCAAGGATCCACTGGAGATCGGGTTGATCGAACCCACACCGGACATGGCCAAGGCGTATTACAATGCTTCCACCGGCGAAGGCGAGCAGGGCGGCCAGGATCTGCGCGGGCCGTGGAATGAAGATGGAATGACCTTCGTGGAAGCTCCGGTGAAGATCGAATCGAGATTGACCAGTGCAGAGATCAAGAACGTTATCCGCAACGCGGCGAAGAACTAGGATCGGCCTGGTAATGCTACCGTAACAAATGCGAGCAATGCACCCCAACGATCGTGGGGTGCATTCCTCGCATTTCCATCTTTATAGAAGTCTGTTCGCACTGCGTTGTAGAGCGCAACAGCTCCACGCATGGTTCAATTTCACACCTACCGGCCACTGCAGATCACCGGTTCCTCCAGATCGTTCTAAGCGAACCGATCAGGCTCTGCTTCCGCCATGATCTCGAGCACCAGCTCGATCACATCTTCAACGCTCGGCTTGCTGAAGTAATCCCCGTCGCTGCCATAGGCCGGCCGGTGCGGCCTGGCCGTGAGCGTACGCGGTGCGCTATCCAGGTGCAGGTAGCCTTGTTGCTGCTCCAGGATCTGTTGAAGGATGTAGGCCGATGCACCACCGGGAACATCCTCGTCTACCACCAACAGGCGGCTTGTACGCTTCAAGCTTTCGGCGATCAGGCCATTCCGATCGAACGGCAGCAACGTACGAGCATCGATCAATTCAACGGACACGCCCAACTTTTCAAGTTCGTCACAAGCCTTCAGGCAAATGTTGAACGTGCTTCCATAGCTTACGAGCGTGAGGTCGTTGCCCATCCGCACGATCTCCGGGATCCCGATCGGAACGGTGTATTCTCCGAGATTGGAAGGCAGTTTCTCCTTGGTCCGATAACCGTTCAAGGGCTCGATCACGAGCGCCGGATCATCGCTTTGGATCAATGTATTGTACATGCCGGCGGCCTGTTGCATGTTGCGCGGTACGCAAACCACCACGCCACGTATGGAATGTATGATCATGCCCATCGGGCTGCCGCTGTGCCACACGCCTTCCAACCGGTGACCGCGCGTACGTACGATCAGCGGTGCTTTCTGTCCACCTTTCGTGCGCCAGTGCACCGTGGCCAGATCGTCGCTCAGACCCTGCAGGCAGTAGAGCAGATAATCCAGGTACTGGATCTCGGCCACAGGCCGCAGTCCGCGCAGCGCCATGCCGATCCCCTGGCCAAGGATCGTTGCTTCACGGATCCCCGTATCAGCGATCCGGATCTCACCGAATCGCGCCTGCATGCCTTCCATGCCCTGGTTCACGTCGCCGATCTTGCCGGTATCCTCACCGAACGTGAGAAGTAAGGGTTCTTTCTCGAACAATGCCGCGAAATTGTCGCGGATGATGATACGCCCGTCGACCTCTTCGCCGGTGGAATATTCCGCAGGGATCTCGCCGATGTTCAAACTGCTGCGTTCACCTTCGCTATAGAGATGGCTTCCATACCGATCGGAATTCAGATCAAGATTCCTTTCGATCCAGGCGTTCAACTCCGAAAGCTCCGATCGGTCGGAAAGGCCGGACGCGATCCGGGCACGCCGGGCGATCATCATGATCTCTTTTCGCCCGGGATCCTTCAAACTTGAAAGTTCCTTATGCAGTTCCTTCAATTCGTTGGAACCTGCGGAAGCGATCCGTCCCATGATCGCGATCAACTCCTCCTTTTCAGCGTTGATCGGCTTCAGGAATTCGCTCCAGGCCGCCTTTTGAGCCGATCGTACTTCCGATCGCGCCTCCGATTCGATCGCATCAAGTTCTTCCGCGGTCGCGATCGCATCGCCACCAGGTTTGAACTTCAAGATCCATTTGCGGAATTGCACGTTGCAATCCCATTCCTTGTACCATTCGAGCAGTTCCTTCGATTTGTAGCGTTCGTGGCTTCCGCTGGTGCTGTGGCCTTGCGGCTGGCTCACTTCCTCCACGTGGATCAAACAGGGAACATGTTCTTCGCGGCAAAGGCCGATCGCTTCTTCGTAGATCCTGTTCAATGCCGCATAATCCCACGCTTTCACTTTGTAAATGCGGATCCCGTTGGTGCCTTCCTGCTTCTGGAAGCCTTGCAACAACGTGCTTATGCTGCCTTTCGTGGTCTGGTGGTCCTTGCTTACGCTGATGCCCCAACCATCATCCCAAACGCTCATCGCGAGCGGCACCTGGAGCACGCCCGCCGCGTTCATCGTTTCCCAGAAATGGCCTTCGCTTGTGCTCGCATCGCCGATCGTGCCGAAAGCCACTTCATTCCCGCGATCGCTGAAGTGCGTGTATCCGTGCAATGCTTCATTCTCACGGAAAACCTTGCTCGCCTGCGCCAGCCCGAGCAAACGCGGCATTTGTCCAGCGGTGGGAGAGATGTCCGGACTTGAGTTGTATTGTTCGCTCAGATCCTTCCATTCACCGTTCTCATCGAGCGATCGCGTGGCGAAATGGCCGTTCATCTGGCGGCCGCCGCTGGCCGGTTCGTGCTCCAGATCGGCGTGGGCGTAAAGCTGCGCGAACCATTGTTGCACGGTGAGTTCGCCGATCGCGAACATGAAGGTCATGTCGCGGTAGTAGCCGCTGCGCCAATCACCGTGGCGGAATTGTTTGGCCATGGCGATCTGCGCCAGCTCCTTGCCATCGCCGAAGATGCCGAATTTGGCCTTGCCGGTGAGCACTTCCTTGCGGCCGAGCAGGCTCGCCTCACGGCTCATGCACGCTAGCTTGTAATCGCGCAGGATCTCCGCACGCACTTCATCCAACGTCATTCCTTCTTCAACAGCGGCTGCTCCCGATGCGCTCATTTCTTCAGAATTCTCGTGAACGCCAAAGGTAAAGGTTGATGGCTTTATGGGCGAGTGGGCGGCTTGCACCTCGGGGATGAAAATGAAAGAGGCCTGCAACACGCAGACCTCTTGACTTCGATCGAAGGTTCGATCTACCTCGAGGACTTCACGATCTGTTGCATGAGCACCGCCGATCCGCTGGAGATCCGCAGGAAATAGGTGCCTTCGGCGATCTGCTTATCGATCCCCAGATCGACATTCGTGTTCTCACGGAAGATCACGTTGCGATCCATCACGATCCGGCCATCGAGCCCGATCAGTTCAACGCGCGCATTGCCGCTCAACTTCGGATGACGGATGGTGAGATCTTCGGTGAACGGATTCGGGAAAACGAGCAGGTCGGAATTCGGCATTTCATCGATCGCAACCGCCGCATGCTGGCTGCTGACCGCATTCAGCGCATAACGCTCACCGGCCGCCGGTACATGTTCGATCATACCGACCAGATACAACTGGGAGATGTCGAATTCCGCCGGGATCGTATAGGAATACGTGTGCGAATAAGTCGTACCGATCACCGGATTGTTCGGAATGATGCCAGATGTTCCGTTCGGCCCGCCAAGTATCGCGCGCATCACGCCATGGTGGATGTAGTTCGGCGGCGCGTTCGCCTGCGGGCCGGGCACGTTATTCTCCGCTAGGTGAACATTGAATTTGAACGGCCCGGTAAGCGCATAGGTGAACGTGGCCTCGATCGTTGCGGTGAGCTGGCGCGTACTGTTGTTCACCGTTGCTTCCATGGAAAGTGAAACAGGTGAGACCCCTTGTGCCCGCGCAGCGATCTCCTGCGGCCAGAGGTTCGAACTGGCATTGATCCCATACTCGCCATATTCGCCGAATTCCAACACGGCCTGCGGCGTGTACGTGGTATCGAATTGCCCGTAATACAACTGACCATCGGGGAATTCCAAGCCATCGCTCAAATGGAATTTCACCACTGCGGCCGATGGATCCTGCATAAGCTGATCGGTAATGGTATTCGCAGGCGGACATTGCGGGCACCATGTTTCTGTGCGCGCTTCGATCAGCACCACCTTCTCCGCCCAATTGTTCAGCGCGATGAACGTGAACGTGAGCGTATCGTTGGAAACATTCGTCTCACCGGGTACGGTGATCCAGATCTCGAGCGTGTGTTGCCCTTGTGCCACGTTCATCTGCTCGGGATGTGTCACCTCCAGATAACTGGAATTATTACCGACGATGCCGCCACCACCAACAGGCTGGTTCATGGTATGGACCGTACCACCATCCACACGCCAGCTGATCTGGAAGAACTCGATCGAGGCACCGCTCGCATTGCGCGCCCTTAGCGTGAAGGAATGCCCGATCCCGGCTTCGATGTAGCGCGGGATATCGAAGTTGGTGATGTAGCCATCCTGTGCACCCGCAAGGCCAGAAGCGAGCGAAAGCATTCCGATGAAGGCGGATCGGAGCAGCGTGGAAAGTGATCGCATGGATATGATGATGGCCGAAAGTTAGCCGATCGGTAAACAGCTGCTGAAGGAACGCATGTTGATCGATCGGGCCAGGATGGATCTTGTACAGGATCCTATTATGTTCATCACATTGATATGTTTAGTTTCGATGAAATTATTGGATCATGCCTTTCTGTAATTGACGTGAACATGGATGGCACCATCAGATACATCGGCAGCGGTAACGATCGCGACATCATCCTTCAAACGATCGGTGGTGCGATCCCGACGGCAGTGCGATCTGAACAAACGCCAGAGTGATCGCGAACCCTGATTTGGTAGCGATCATTCGATCGAACATCACCATCATGCGAACACTGCTCCTCATCTTCCTTCTTTTCACGATCGTTCCGGATATTTCCGCGCAGAATGATGAAGCGGCTTACGACAGCACCTTGGCGACACGGCTCGGCGGGAACGAGAACGGAATGAAGATGTTCCACCTGGTGTTGCTCACCAGCGGCCCGAAGACCGATCTGCCGAAGGCCGTGCAGGATAGTCTGTTCAAAGGCCATATGGACAACATCCATCGCCTTGCCGATGAAGGGCTGCTCTCGCTTGCGGGACCTTTCGGCAGGAACGATCGTTATCGCGGGCTTTTCATCTTCAATACACCTTCCATCGAGGAAACGGAACGGCTGGTGAAGACCGATCCAGCGGTGGAAGGCGGTGCGCTCGGTTACGAGATCTATCCTTGGTATGGATCGGCGGCGGTGAACGAGATACCCAATATCCACAAGCGGATCACGAAAAAGTGATCATCGCGGAGGTTCGGGCCTGCTTTCCTCTTCCTGATCGGCCTTCATCATGAAGATCGTTTGCGTGGGATACGCGAATTCGATCCCCAATTCCTGGAACTTGCGGATAAGTTCCAGATTGATGCCCTGGTGGATATCCGCATACGTATTATACGCGGCAGTTTGCACGATGTACACCACCTCGAAGTCGAGGCTCGATCCGCCAAGCGCGACCAGGTGCGCCCGATCGAACACCACCTGATCCCTTCCATCGATGATCGAGCGTACGATCGATGGGATCTGTTGCAGTTTCTCGAAAGGCGTCTGGTACGTTACCCCGAACTTGAACGCGATCCTGCGGGTCTGCATGCGCTTGTAGTTGTGCAGCCTGGCTTCGGTGAGATCGCTGTTGGAGAACACCAGTTGCTCACCGGTGATGGATCGCACGCGCGTGGTCTTTATCCCGATGTGTTCCACCGTACCGCTCTTCTGGTCCACCACGATGAAATCGCCGATCTCGAAAGGCCGGTCGAAGAAGATCACGAAGTAGTTGAACAGGTCGCCAAGTATGTTCTGCGCCGCGAGCGCCACCGCGATGCCGCCGATCCCAAGGCCTGCGATCACCGCGGTGATGTCGTAGCCCATGTTATCGAAGAGGAACAGCAGGCCCGTGATCCAGATCACGATGTTGATGATGAGCATGATGCCACCGAGCTGCTTCACTTTCTCTTCGCCTTTTTCCTGGCGGCCCACGTACGATCGCAGCACCAAGTGTATGATCGACGAGATCAGCCTGATGATGAAGTAGGTGATCACCACCGTAACGGCGATACGCAGCACCGCTTCACCGCGCGCAGGGAATGCCAGTGTGCGCAGGCCGATGTAGATCACCAGGAAGTAGAGGGCAGGTATGCCGAACCGATCGATGCTGCGCAGCACCATGTCGTCGAAATGAGTGGTGCTTCGTTGCGCCCAGGCGCCGATCGCTCGCAGCAGCGTGCCCTTGAGGATCCTGATAAGCAGAAAGCCCAGAAGAATGATCCCTGCGGCGATGAGAAGATCCTGGATCGTATTGCCATAAAAGTCATGTTCAAGCATCCCTGTCATCATACTGTATCTCTAGTTCCTTCCATCCGATCGTTCGCGAAATTAGACCACTGCCACGGCGGCACCTGGATCGGCGTTGCGTAACCACTTCGATCCATCACCGTATAAGAACCACTCCGGATCGCTTCGCGGGCTTCCGTGATCGAACAGATACTGCTCCCATGAATACCGTCGCCTTCATCATCGCCATCGGTACGTTCGCAGGTCTTGCGTTCATGCCCATGCTGTTCACCCTGCCCGAGAGCAGGTTCAGGAAGATCAACATGATCGGCGGTTGGGTGCTCAGTGTGTTCTGCGTTCCATGCATCTACCTGGGCACCGGTTATCCGTTGATCTTCGCCGGCTGGCTGGCTTGCGGGATCATGGCCGTTCTATCACGGATCGACCTTGCCAGCCCGGCGGTGCAGGACGAGGAACCACCGCGGATGGAATTCGCGGACATGCCGCGGATGAACGCCACGGAAAGGATCCAGAACCTGGAAAGGCTTGCGAAACTGCGTGCCACAGGAATGATCTCCGCCGAGGAATTCGAGGCGGAGCGCAAGAATTTCCTGGGTTGATGCAGGTGCGATCAAGGATCGGCCGTTGAAACTTTCAGCCGGGCCCATCGATCGCAGCGAAGATGGGCCTGCATTTTTGGGATCCGACGAAGATGCGCATGAATGGAATGGAACAGAACGCACCAAAACGGAACAGCCTGCGCGGAATTGCGGGCGGGAACCGCACATCTGCCGCGCCACGGCGAAGGAAATGGAGCAGGAAGAAGATATTGATCTTGATCGGGTCGGTCACTGCGATCTGCTTCGTGGTGCGCAAACCTGATCCTGTGGTGGCACAACCCATGGCGGCTGAACCGCCTGCTGCGGTAGCAGAGGAGAAGGAGGAAGTGAAGGAAGTGCCCGCAGTGGTTGATTGCAAGGTGTATCCCTACAAGCATTACAGCAAATACCTGAAGGATAAGCTTCCGGCGTACAAGAGCCTTTCTTTGGCAGCCGGGATCTCTCCGATAAAGGATGAACCCACGCTGAACGATCTGCTCGCCAACGGTTATTCGCGGCTTGTTGAAGTGAAGGAAGATGACGCGATGCACATCGCCGAGATGGACCATGGCAAGCCTTACCTCACGCCAAGCGCACATGCGGCGTTGAAAGCGATCGCAAAGGATTTCAAGAAGCGGATCGAAGGGACGGACCTGGCCGATGCCCGTTTGAAGGTGACGAGCCTGCTGCGTACCAGTGCCGATCAGAAGAAGCTTGGCCGATCGAACGTGAACGCCACCCGCGATGCCGATGCGCCGCACACGCACGGCACTTCCATGGACATCTCCTACATGAAGTTCATTTCAAAGAATGGCGAACAGTTGCAGCTTTCAGGCTGCCAGCAGGTCTTTCTCGCCGAAACGCTAGCCGAAGTGATCAACGATCATAAAAAGGTGGATCCCATGTTGTTCGCGATCCGTGAACGGCAGCAGGCTTGTTATCACCTTTCGGTGTGCCGATAGATCGTTGATCTAGCTCTTTCGATCCAGCCTCACGATATTCTCCACATGGTACGTGTGCGGGAACATGTCCACTGGCTGCACGTGTGTGATCGAATATTGCTCCTTCATCAACGCGAGATCACGCGCCTGGGTCGCGGGATTGCAGCTCACGTAGATGATCCGGCGCGGTGCCATTTCCAGGATGCGCTTCACAACATCCTCATGCATGCCCGATCGTGGCGGATCGGTGATCAGCACATCCGGCCTTCCATTGCGATCGATGAAGTCCTGATCGAGCAGATCCTTCAGATCACCAGCCTCGAAATGCACGTTGGTGATCCCGTTCAATTCAGCGTTCAACTTCGCATCGGCGATCGATTCCGGAACGATCTCGGCACCGATCACCTTCTTCGCTTTCGCTGCAACGAAAAGGCTGATGCTTCCCGCGCCGCAGTATAGATCGTACACCAGATCACCGCTCGTGATCTCCGCGAGATCCCGCGTGATGCGGAACATGTTCACCGTTTGCACCGGATTGGTCTGGAAGAATGTTTTCGGCCCGATCCGGAACTGGATCGGTCTTCCATCCGGCCCGTCGGGAAGTTCCTGGATGATGTGATCGCGCCCGTAGAACACTTCGATCGGAAGGTCCCAGATGGTGTCGTTCTTCTTCGGATTGATCGTCCAA
This sequence comes from Bacteroidota bacterium, assembly GCA_023418095.1. Classification (GTDB taxonomy): domain Bacteria; phylum Bacteroidota; class Bacteroidia; order Flavobacteriales_F; family PHOS-HE28; genus PHOS-HE28. The sequence continues at coordinate 1,751 of JAEZDL010000198.1, read as the reverse complement.
AGAAGTGAAGTGATCTGCGGGAACGCATCCTTCAAGCCTTGCAACAGAGCGATCCGCGCTTCTTCGTTCTCGTGGCCCAGCGCGAGCAGTACCATCCATTCGCCGTTGGTGCTGTTGCGGATCGTGAGGTTGCGGATGAAACCGACATGCTCGCGCACGTTGTAGAATGAAAGATCATGTTCCGCAGCGAAGAGCCGCACGAACAACCTGATCGCGTTGCTTGGATCGGCCTGCAGGTGGCATTGCGCGATGTCCAGCACCTTATCGAACCGGCCTGGAATATGGAAACCCAGCGCATTCCGATCGCTGATCTCGCCCAACGAGGCAAGTTCCTCTGAAGTGAACCAGCGGCCCGAGCTTCCGGTGAATTCAAGCTTGTTCCGGTAATAGGTGAGCTCAGGCGAAGCGAGCGCTGGCGCCACTTCCGGGAGATCCAGGCCGCCGATCCGCTCAAGGTTGTCGATCACCTGCTGTCGTTTGTATTCGAGCTGTTTCTCGTAGGAAAGATGCTGCCACTTGCATCCACCGCAGACACCGAAATGCTGGCAGAACGGCTGCACCCGATCGGGCGAAGCGATGATCAATTGCTTCACCACGGCCTCTGCATGGCGCCGTTTCTTGCGTGTGATCTGCAGATCGGCCACATCGCCGGGCACGGCGCCGGTAACGAACACCACCATGCCTTCAACCTTCGCTACGGCGGTTCCTTCACTGCCCGCACCGGTGATCGGCACCGCTTCAAGGATCTGCGGCGGTGTGTTCTTCCTTCTGTTCTTCGAGCTCAGCGTAGTGTTCGATCGGGCGTGATGATCCTCCGATCGGGCGGCAAAGCTACTTTGCGCGCTTACCTTCATGCCATCAACATTCAACTTCCAACATCATCCACCCATGAAACTATTCACTTTATCGATCGCAGCGATCGCATTCACATTTTCGCTCACGGCCTGCAGCGGTGAAGAAGAGCGGCGCGGCACTCCGCATGAAGGCACGGGAACGAACAACGCTGCCGGTGAAGGCGAGGAGATCCGTCCCGGGGTGGATGGGAGTGAAGCGACAGGCCAGAGCCCCAACGACACCATCAGCCGCGGCGATGATGGTGCTACGAGCTATTGATCGGTCAGTAACGTATGACTTTCTGTACCGCCCGATGCTCTTTATTGATAATACTCAACAAGTACGTGCCCCTTGGTAGATCAGGAATAAATAACTCCGTTCCGTTATTACTGATCACTTGAATGGATCGGATGGAACGACCTGTCATATCACAGAGATCGACCGAAGTCCCAGGGTCGAGATAGGGGGTGATCTCTATCCGGTCCTCAAAAGGATTCGGATGAATGACATATGAACGTAACGGCGGCCTGTCAATGACGTTCAGCGGGATGGGGATCGACAGGCATTGGTCATCATTGTTCCTGTTCCGGTCCAATCGATGGTTCGGCGATGTGGCCCAGATACACAGTGATGCGTCGATCGAATCTGTTCCGTATTCGTATTCGAAGAATTGGAACGGTCCTGCATCCAATAGGATGGTCTCATTCGGTGGAAGATCAAGTCCGTTAAATTCGATCCTGGTACCAGAATAACTACAGATTCCGTAGGGAATTAGACTGTTCAACGTTGCGCTTGCGATCGTATCCGATCCATTGTTCCTTAGTTCCACCTGGAACGATGCTGCAGCGGAGAACATGATGGGCCCGTTCGGTGGTTGCGTTAGTGAATAACTGATCGAATCGAGCGTGATGGCCAGA
>JAEZDL010000039.1 GCA_023418095.1 Bacteroidota bacterium | reverse complement strand
AGGCCGATGCGCAACTACATGAACAGTACAAGCTCCTGATGTCCATAGATGGTGTTGGCGAAGTGTTGAGCGCCAATCTGCTGGCCACCACTGAAGGCTTCACACGCTACAATACGCCCAGGGAACTCGCCTGCCATGCCGGGGTAGCACCCTTCAGTTACACCTCCGGCACAAGTATCAAAGGCAGGACGAGGGTATCGAAACAAGCGCGCAAGGGCTTGAAAACGATCATACATATGGCTGTCACCAGTGTGATCCGACTGAAGGGTGAACTCAAGGACTACTACGATCGCAAGGTCGCCCAGGGTAAGAATAAGATGTCTGTACTCAATGCCGTGCGCAACAAGCTCATACACCGGATCTGTGCTGTGATAGCGAGAGGTACCCCATACCACGGCCGAAAGACAATGAAGCTGGCGTAAAATTGTCTATCACGTCGAAACGGACGCAGGCCCTGCTGGAGAGCAACCTGCCAGGGATAGGCGTGACGAACGGCGGGCATGAGCCCACATGAGTTGGGGGCACAACTGCCCTCAGCTCATGACCGTTGTTCCGCATGCCTGAAAAAACTCGACATCATGCTTGCAAATGTCATAGAATAAGTCCTCACGGCCAAATGCGCCGGCTCCGGGCTTTCCGCTTCTATCCCTTGCGCAGATCCATCAACTGCCGGTCGGCTCGATCGTTCACCACCAACATTCGTCATTTTTGTACCGTTCAGTGCACACTACCTTGCCGCGGCATGGTCAAGCTGCTCATCATTCTTCATGTATTGGGCGCGAGCATTTGGGTGGGCGGGCATCTGCTGCTGCTTTTGCGTTATCTGCCCGAAGCGCTGCGCAACCGTGATCCGCTGATCATCCGGACGTTCGAGCAGAAGTATGAGGCCATCGGCATACCCGCATTGCTGCTGCAGGTGATAACGGGCATCATGCTAGGCCAACGTTATGATGTGCAGTGGTTCAGTTCCGCGACTGCGATCGACACGACCTTCAATCTGAAGATCATCCTTTTGGTGATGACGCTTGCATTAGGCATCCACGCGCGTTTCTTGATCATTCCGAATCTTACTGCCGAGAAGCTCAAGGCACTCGCCTTTCACATATTCGCTGTCACCATTCTTGCGATCGGCTTCGTGTACCTGGGGGTTTCTTTCCGGTTCGGGTATTGACGGGATGGTTACCTCCGCACCTCCCCCTTCTGCCCGCTCTCGAATTCGCCGAACCATCGTTCAGTAATCGCCCGTTTCACCTTCTCCTCGCTTAGCTTGTTGTAGAGGTCCAGCTTGGTGTTCACGAAATCGAGCATCACGGCTTCGATGAGTTCACCGAATTTGTCCTTCACCCGGCTGCGGCTGTTGTTCGGGTTCGCGTAATCCTGCATCTCCTGGTTCGCGAACACCTTCTCCTTCATGGCGCCAAGATCAAGCTTATCCTCATCGGTCAGTTCTGCGCCGAAAGTGTCGTTGAGGAACTTTACGATGTTGCTCAGGAGATCCAGCTGCTCCGTCGTCTGAACGCCGCCCTTCCGGGCTCCGGCTGGTGGCAGCGGGGCATCCTCGGCGGCAAGGCTGATGCTGGTTGTGAACTTGTACTGCACCCGATAGCTCTCCAGGTCCACCTCATCGAGCACCTCCCTTGGCAGCACAGAACGCCTGCGGGGCAGTTTCTTCATCAGGTGCGCCAGGAAGACGTACAGCTTCTCCAGTTCGGTATCGGTGAAGGTGATCAGCTGACTCACAAAGCGGTACAGCCGCACGTAGGCGATGAGCACCGACCGGAACTCCTCCTGCTCTTCACGGGTCTTCGCATCCCAGCGACGCACGACACTATCGAGTATCGGTTGCATCTGTTCGGCCGGTCTTACCGGATCGAAATACACCAATGCCAGTGCATCCACATCCGCGACCTCGAAGACATCGAATTCATTCAGTTCCCTTTGCAGGTCGTAGAGTTTGTTCGGGTCGGTCTCTTCTTCCAGCAAAGTGGTCTGGTAGTAATCCTGGAAATCCCGCTGCACATCTTCCGGTTCATTCACAAAGTCGATCACCACCGGATCCTCCTTGCCACGCATCGTGCGGTTCAGGCGGCTCAGGGTCTGCACGGTATTTACACCACCGAGCTTTTTGTCCACGTACATGGTGTGCAGCATCGGCTCATCGAAGCCGGTCTGGTATTTCTCAGCCACGATCAGAATGCGGTACTGTGGCATTTTGAAGGCTTCCGGAATTCCAGTGCCCGGCGCCAGTCCGTTCATGCTCACCTCGGTGTATTCCATGCCGCTATCGGGATCCCTCACCGTTCCGCTGAAGGCGACCAGCGAACGGTAGGAAAGCCCCATCTCTTTCATGATGCGATCGAAGGCCAGTTTATATCGCACGGCATGAAGGCGGCTGCGTGTGACCACCATCGCCCGGGCCTTCCCCTCGATCTTGCGGGAGGACTTTTCGGCGAAATGCTCCACCATGATCCGGCTCTTGGTGTCGATCGCATGCGGTTTCAGGTCCACATGGCTGCCCAGGAGTAGGATCGCCTTCTTCTTGTCGTACTCCTTGTCATCGGCATGCAGCTTCTTCGCCAGCCGGTAGTAACGCCTGAAGCTGGTATAGTTGCGCAACACATCCTTGATGAAGCCTTCGGCAATGGCCTGCCGCATGCTGTAGACATGGAAGGCCCTGTACTTGCCATCGGTTCCCTTCGTGCCGAAAAGTTCCAGTGTCTTGTTCTTCGGTGTTGCCGTAAAGGCGAAGTAGCTGATGTGCGGCATGCGGCCGCGCACCTTGATCTCGCGTGCCACTTCATCCTCCAGGTCAAAGTCCTCGCGATCCTCCTCTTCGGCCATTTCGAGGCCCGCTGTCAATGTCTTCTTCAGGTGCGCAGCGCTCTCTCCACTCTGGCTGCTATGTGCTTCATCGATGATCACAGCGAAGTTTTTGCCCTTGAGTTCGGACATGCCTTTGCTGATGACCGGGAACTTTTGAAGCGTGGTGATGATGATGCTCTTCCCCTTCTCCAAAGCCGCCTTCAGATCTTGACTGGTCTTGCGCTCATCGATGGCTTCCACCACCCCGCTGGTCTGTTCGAACTGTTTGATCGTGCCCTGCAGTTGGCGATCAAGTACACGCCGATCGGTGACCACGATCACGGAATCAAAGATCCGGTCCTCGGCATCATACGTGCGGTAAAGGCTGCTCAGCCGGTGTGCCAGCCAGGCGATGCTGTTGCTCTTTCCGCTTCCTGCACTGTGCTGCACCAGGTAGTGCTGGCCGGGTCCATCCACTTTCACCTGTTCCAACAGGGAGCGCACCACCGCCAGCTGATGGTAGCGTGGAAAGATGAAGGTCTTCTTCGTGCGGGTGACCACACTTTGCGTCTTCGTGTCGTACTCGCGCACACTGTCTTCCTGCAACAGGAGGTAATTCTGAATGATCTCCAACAGGCTTTCAGGCGCCCATACCTCCTCCCACAGGTAATGCGTGGCGAAGCCATCCGGGTTCACCGGATTTTCGATGTCCTTGTTGAAGGGCAGGAAGAACGTGGACTCCTTCGCCAGCCTGGTGGTCATGAAGACCTTCTCGTTGCCTACCGCGAAATGCACCAGGCAGCGCATGAACTTCAACAGGGGTTCGGCGGGATCACGATCCTGCCGGTATTGTTTCAGCGCGTGTTCCACGAACTGGCCTGTGAGGCTGTTCTTCAATTCCGCGGTGGCGATCGGCAGACCGTTGAGGAAAAGCACCAGGTCTATGCTGTTCTCGTTGCGCTGGCTGTACTTCAATTGGCGCACCAGCCCGAAACGGTTCTGCCGGTAAAGGGCCAGATGCTCGGGATTCAAGCCGCTGCCGGGCTGGAAATACGCGAAACGCAGATGCTGTCCACGGTCCTTGATGCCTTTGCGGAGTACATCCAGCGTACCGCGCTGCTCGATGTGCTTGCACAGGTTCTCCAGTACGCGCTGCTGAAGCTCCTGCCCATACTGCTTGTAAAGCGCCTCCACCGCCTGTGGCTGCGTATCCTCCAGAAAGGCCATCACTTCAGATGGGATCAGGCACAGTGCCTTGTCGTATTCGTTAGGTGAGATCTTCCGATAGCCCTTTTCACCGAGCAAATGCTGCTCGATGTGGTCCTCGAAGTGGATCTCTTTGGTGGCCCTGCTCATCGCGCTTTGAAGGAGTATGCCTTCTCTTTCGCTTCGCAATATCGTAGATCCTTATTACTCAATCACAAAACGAGCACCCAGCGCGCGCAACATGGGCCAGGTCTTGGTGTATCGCACGCCCACCACATCGCACACGGGCGGCATCCTGATCTTCTGGGCACTATCGAACAACCCTTCATGTGTTACCAGGATATGGTCATGTGCTTTGGCATGTGCGATCAGAAAGGGATCGGCATCGGCCATGAATGTGCGGATGGCCGCCTTGGTATAGTCTCGAGCCTCCAGCGCTGTGGATACCTTGGCCATGGCTGCCAGGGCAGCTGCATCATCCGGAAGAAAGAACTTCTCACCGAGTTCATTCGCCCACTCGCGAAGTGCATCATCCTTTCCCTGGCATTCCTCCAGTACTTTCTGGATGCTGAATACTTCGCCACGATCATTTGCCTGCTTCAAGAACTCCCAAAAGCCCGGACAGATATCAAAACTGTAATGATCCTTGGCCGCCTGCATCAGCACATTGGCATCCAGCAAGTACGCCATCACACATTGAAGTTGAGTTCGCGGGCATACTTCACGAAGGTGTCGTACTTGCTGATGCCCAACAAACGGAAGGCATCCCGGTATAGGGTCTGCCCTACCAGGGTGCTGGCCACAATGGCGCGGGAGAAGATGGCGCTGGCCCTGTTGCGGGTGGAGCCGTAATAGTCGCCGCCGGAGCTTTTCGCTTTCTGGGTCTTTGCTCTCATCTCCAACTCCTGCCAGCTTTCCTGGAATTGCTGCTTATTGATCAGCCCAAGATCGCGAAGCCTTCGAAGCATCACCATTCCGCTTACTTTGAAGTGGGCGCAGAGTGGGCGCAGATAGTCCGGGCGCTGTCGCATGTTGGTCCAGACCGTTTTCAGCTCCGCTGCCGGCACTAAGATCTCCGCCGCTACTTCGTTGCAGAACCGTTCGGTGGAAACATCCGGTGAATAGGTCTGTTCCAGGTTGCTGATCGCGGACTGGCCAAGGAAGAGATGCACCAGCTCATGCATAAGCGTGAACATCTGGGCACCGGCATAGTCGACACCGTTCACGAATATCACCGGGGCCAGTTCATCGCTGAGTGCGAATCCACGGAACTCCTCCACATCCAGCACCCGATGGGTGTTGCTGCCCACAGTGCCGCTGCGCATCACCAGAATGCCATGCTCTTCCAGCCGGGCGATCTGCAGTTTCAAAGCATCCTCCCAGGACTTTGCAGTTGTGCGCAGATCGGTGGTGATCCCCAGTTGCTGCCGGATCATCTCCGCCGCCTGTACCACCGGTTCGTTGCCTGTGAGGCTGCCGATGAACGGCAGCGGTTCGCCGCCTTCAGTGATCAGATGATCCTTGAACCAGTCCTGCCGTAGAATGGCAAGATCCATCACCTCGATCAGATCCGGGCTTGGCCGCTCGAGTTTCTTATCCTTAAGCGTGCGGAAATCGCTGATCGGGAGCTTCTCTTCCATCGGCTTGGGCATGAACAGACAGCCGTATGGCGTATGGGTGACATGTGCCAGCTTCTCAGCCCAATTGGCTTTGATCTTCCCGGTGGACTCCCAGGCATGCACCTGCTCCTCCTTCCGCTTCATTTTATCAGCCAATTCCGCAGGCGAAAGCCTGGCACGCTCACGTGCCCATTGCAATACCTCCGGTTTCAGCTCAAGCTGCATTGCAACAAAGTTCGCACATCCTGTTCGCGCTGGCGAAGCAACGATCGCGCCAGGGCGGAAAATGGCTGGGCAGCGGACTCTTATGCACGGCCTGCTGTGAGGTTATAACCTCTACAGGTTATAAACGCAGAATATAACCTCAATGGGTTATAATGAAAGCCTACTAATCCTCCGGCTCCGCCGCCACGCTCAACTCTTCCGTGCCCTCCTCATATTCCATCATCTGATCATCTGATCCACTGATCATCTGATCGGCCTCCGGCACCTCCACCCCGCGCACATCCACCTTGCCGGTGACCACCGCACTGATCAGCGCCTGCCTGTATTCCCGCACACGTTCCATGGAGGTTTGGATGCGGATGATCTCATCATCGATCAGAGTGGTTCTCTCATTAAGTACTTCTACAAGAAGTAGTTGCTCATCCCGTGGCGGAAGTGACACTGTAACATTCCCCAATTGTTCCTGGCTGATCATGGGAACCGCAGTTGAAGTGTTGACCAGATCTATGAACGATTTGAAGTACGCAGATTTGAAGAAGTATCCAAAGAAAGCCGAGTCACATTCCAGCTCCTTCAACAAGATCATCGAAGGGTTGATCGTTGCCGGGCCAAGTTCTCGATCGATGACAGCGACCTTCCCTAAAGTGCCACGCTGAGAAACTACGATGTCTCCCTTTGCGATCATGATCTCCGGTGACTCGTAGTACTTCTCCCAACTCAAATAATCGGGATCGGTGAGTTTCAATTCATCGTCACCGATATGCTTGCCACCGATCACTAAAGCGCCTTCACCTGCTTGAACCAGATCTTCCTTAGCATACCCTCTAAACCCAATACGGCCAAAGACTTTGCAAAGGTGTTTTACTTTACTCACCTCCCAATGCGCCGGCACCACACCGATCCACTCGATGCCGCTATCCTTCATGGGTGCGGAAGGGTCCAGCCCTTTGGTAACGGCATGGCTGATGAGCGCCTGGCGACGCTCCTTGAGCAAGGCGATCATGCGCCACTTGCGCGCCAGAAAGGCATCGATGAGGGCGGTCTTGTGGTCGAGATAGCGGGCGATGTGGGTTTGTTCGGGGAGGGGTGGGAGCAAGAAGGTGTTATTCCTTACTTGGTCGACCGTTAATTGTGGAATAGCCGTGTTATCAAAGCCAAAGAGATATTTCCTTAATCCACTTTGAAAATAAAATGCATACTTTCCGTGGACATGTCGAACATCTTTAAGCTGAGCATATATCGTTGTTTGAGTGGAGGTCGCTAGAATCTCCTCAACCATCATGACTGACCCAATCGAATTGCCTCGTGCAGGTATCACCAAATCGCCAGTCGACAGTGGCACAGTTGCCTGATTAACATAACCGAAGACTTTACTGCTCTCGGTAGCGCTAAATACTGGAATTGTGCCTTCGTCTTCTAAATCCTCACCAAGAATTGTTGCTCCCATCCCAGTGTCGTACCAATATTTAAACCGCGACACTAACCAATGCTCGGGCACTTCACCGATCCATGGGATGTTGATGGGTTTGGTGCGGGGATATGGGGGGAGGGAGGTCATTAGGCGGAAGTGAGCTCTTTCATCCAGGCTGTACACCGGTCTACGAAATTATCAGACGGATCAAAAAAAGATTTCGCTAAGCAATTCCTAAGTCCTCTTTCAAAGTCTCCTTTGCTGTTCAACGGAAATTCTTCCATATAGGCGATGTGATAATAACCACCTTTGGCACTTTGACTGCTGCCAAGCGTCAGATTCAGCTTTTGCAAACCTTCCTCACCGTAGTGCTCTTCTATCAGTTTCTTCAATGCGTCACCATACGTTGAGTATTCGTCGTACAATTCGAAATACATATGCAACTGATCATGGTAGATCGCATCGGAAAATCTCACGAAAAACCGAAAGTAAGGTCCGAACCTTGCTCCGATCTCCCTACAGAATTCCTGATCCGCGTAAAAATGCTTAGTGATCGACCCCGTGCCTTGTGTATAAGGCTTGTATCCAAAGTCCCTTAACACGTGAAAGAAGCGATGGATCACGTAGCTCTGCAGCGCTTCGATCCTCCGATTCAGTGCATTGATCTGCGGCTCCTTCTCTCGAAGTAAGATCAGATCATTCTCATTGCTTGGATCCATGACATAGTTTTCGTAATGGTTCGCGATACTTCGCAAATACTCCTTCAATATGAGAAGGTGCCTGTCACTGGCCTCCTCATAATAAGTACTTAGCTGGGATCTGACCTCCGCTGCAAGGTCCTTATGTAAGACGTTCACGTAGCGAAAGCCATCGCTCTTCAATAACTCATCAGGCACTGGCCGCAAGGAAAGTACCACACCGAACTTTGCGCCATCCACCGCTGAAACGGAATCCCAATACACATCCAGCCGGTTGTTCAATCCTGCATATAGCTTGTTCTCAATGATCAAACACCAAGGGGCTAATGCATTTGAGGAACCATTACCAACTGCGCCACCATCTTCCGGCTTTCCGGTGATCAGTAGGTCGATCCGCTTGCCATAGGCGCTGGCTTCGGGCTTTACTTCATACGCAGTGCTTCCTATTACGTGTAGGTTATAGTCTTCGATGTCTTTAGCTGCGCGTTGCATTGTGGCTTTGAGCGCAGAAAGGAACAGATCTTTAAAGCCATGGTGGGCATCCCGGTCCAGGTAAAAGGCCAGGAGGTTGCTGTTCACTTGTTCCGAAGAACCATAAGTAAGTATCTCGAATAGATCTGGTTCGCGGGCTTTTGCAGTAGACTGGAAGGAAGCAATGAGATCATCCAGCCAATCGACATTCAAAGAAACTGTGCTCATGCCAGGATCTTCTTCAACAACCCCTCCGTCTCCTCCTCCAATTCAAGGATGTCCTTCGCGATCACATCCAGCGGCCTCAAGGGTTTGTACTCGTAGAAGTACCGGGTGAAGTTGATCTCGTAGCCCACTTTGTCCTTGCTGCGGTCCATCCAGGCATCGGGCACGTGCGGCCGCACCTCCCGCTCGAAGTAGGCATCGATGTCCTCCTTCAGGGGGATCTTCTCGGTATCGCGCAGACTGCTGCTGGCCTTGGGCTTGCCATCGCGCGCTTTCACGATCTCGCCTTTCTCATTGCGTTCGGGCCGCTCCACCGTGACCTTGGTGAAGCCCAGTTCCTCGTTGTCGAAGATCTTGCAGTTGGGCCCGTCCTTGAAAGCGGCATGAAGCTTCACCACTTCGGCGATCGCTTCATCGGGAATGAACTGCCGCTTATCACCAAGGCTCTTGCGCATCTTCCGGTAAAAGCCTTCGCCGGTGGCGTTGATCAGCTGCACCTTGCCCTTGCGCCGCTTCTCCTTCGCGTTGGTGACGAACCAGAGGTAGGTGGCGATACCGGTGTTGTAGAACAGCTGGGTGGGCAGGGCCACGATGGCCTCCAGCCAGTCATTCTCGATGATCCATTTGCGGATGTTGCTTTCGCCGCTGCCTGCATCGCCGGTGAAGAGCGGCGAGCCGTTGAAGACGATGCCGACGCGGCTCCCGCGCGGCTCCATCTTGCTCACCATGTGCTGCAGGAAGAGCAACTGCCCATCACTGCTGCGCGGCAGTCCCGCACTGAAACGCCCGTACGGGTTCTTCGCCTCGTTCTCGATGAACTTCTGCGAAGCCTTCCAGCTGACGCCGTAGGGAGGATTCGCGAGCATGTAGTCAAAGCGCTGCCCCTCGAACCGATCCTGCGTGAAGCTGTCGCCATGCCGGATGTTGCCTGCACTTTCCGGATCGGTGATCAGGACATCGGACTTGGCGATGGCGAAGGTCTGCTCGTTGAGTTCCTGCCCGAACACCTTGATGTCCGCATTCGGGTTGATGTGCTCGCGGATGTGCTCGCGTGCGATGGTGAGCATGCCGCCCGTGCCACAGGCCGGATCGAAGATGGTGCGGATGATGCCCTTGTCGCTCAGCTTTTCTTTTTCCGCTGCGAAGAGGATGTTCACCATCAGTTGGATCACTTCCCGTGGTGTAAAATGCTCCCCTGCGGTCTCGTTGCTCATTTCAGCAAAGCGCCGGATCAGTTCCTCGAAGATGGAACCCATCTCGTGGTTGCTCACGCTCTTCGGGGACAGGTCCACCTCGGTGAACTTGTCCACCATGCGATAGAGCCGGTCGTTCTTCGCGAGATCTTTCACCACCTTGTTGATGGAGAAATTCTCCATGATCTCCCGCACGTTGCTGCTGAAACCGTTCAGGTAGTTGTTGAAGTTGATCTCGATGTTGCCGGGATCCTGCACCAGTCGCTGTAGATCGTACTTGGAGGTGTTGTAGAATCGCGTGCCTTGCGCGGCCTTCAGCAACACGGGCTCCAGCTTGTCCTCGCTCAGCTTTGCCTTGAACTGCTCATAGGCTTGGTGGACGGCTTCTTTATGGGGTGCGAGCACCTGGTCCAACCGCCGGAGAACAACGAACGGAAGCATGATGTCGCCATACTGGTGCTGCTTGAAAACGCCGCGCAGGAGATCATCGGCCACGGACCAGATGAAGTTGGCCTTGGACTGGTCGGCTTTGGGAGAAGCGATCGGTTGCGGGGCTATGGCGAGGTCTTTCTTCTTGGGTGGCATTGGGGGCAAAATAGGGGATTTTGTGCGACAGAATTTGACGTTGACATACGATATCTTGCCTGCGGATCGAACATGAAAGCCATGCCCCTACAACCTCAGGCAAAAAGAGGGTTCTCGGTCGCTGTTCTGGAACGCGAGAAGGCAGCATATAAAGAGCTGCTTCGGGACCCCAGTTACGACGAACTCTACAAGTGGGAATCGCTCAAGAACTTCCATGATCGCTGGGACTTGGGCGCAACGGACATGCACGCCATGTTCGATGCCAGCTTTCAGAACAGCGAGAATGACAACCTGTGGGCGAACCAATATTTCTTTCCCAAGAGCGTGATGCTGCGCTTCATCGGCCATGATCCGGAACGTGTCCGATCGATGTTCAGGGAGTTGTTCGATGAATCTCTACCGGTCGACAAGCGCATCGATCACTTCGTGTTCCATTGCGATGAGCTTTTGAAGCAAGTGAATGCGGCAGACCCGTCTGTGAAGAGCCATTATCACGATGGTCAGCGGATGGTCACTCTTTACCTTGCGTTCAAGTATCCTGAGAAGTATGCGATCTACAAGTACACCGAGTTCAAGACCTTCATGGAACTGGTACAGGCCAGCGATATTCCCCGGACTGGCGAATACGAACGTTTTTTCAAGGTCGTTCGGACGATCTACTCCATCCTGGAAAAGGATACTGAACTAATGGAGCTTCATCGATCGTTGCTCCGTCCGATCGATTATCAGGGCAAGACATTGATGATCGCGCAGGATTTCATCTTCAGAACGGCGCGCAGGTACATGGGCTCGTAACGTAACGTCGCGATCATCTGATCACCGCAGGGTCCCTGCCAAATGCGCAGGAGACCGCTGCGGAGGTTTGGAAACTTCGTGTAGCCTTCGGCTACGCGCACCATGATCAGAAGAAGGTAGCCTGAGGCTACCACTATGCACTGCCTGGCGAGCGTAGCCACCAGCTAAGCTCTGATTGGTGCCCCCGACGATCCAAGGCGTCCCATCATCTGATCCTCTAATTATCCGATCATCTGATCGCGTCACTCATCCAACCCCAAAGTGATCTGCTTCCCCGGTTTGAACCCGATCATTGGCTCGTTGGGATCGAAGCCTTCCGGCTCGATGCGTTTCACTGAGCTCATCGGGCTTTCCTCCAGATCATCTTCCTCCGGCGCGCCCAGGTTGCCCACCTCTTCATCGGTGATCAGCATTTGTTGCTGCTCCTCCAGCTCCGGCGTCATGGGAATGAACACTTGATCCAGCAATTCGAGCTCCTTCACTTTGTAGGGTGTCAGGCGGTTGCCGATCGCCTTCACGCCTTTCACGGTAATGAACGCTTCCAGATCGATCTCTTCATCCGGCTTGTCGCCTGCGCTTCTCTTGTCGTAGGCGATGCGCACACGCGGATGACCGACCAGCGAATGCACTACCAGTTTGCTTTCGGGATGTTCGGTGATGAAGGGGACCGGATCGCGGCCCGGTTCGATCTGGAAGCGCTTCACGTTGTACTGGCTCTTCTCCCCTTCCCAATACACGGCGCTCACGACCGCCTTCGGATCCCACTTCACCACGGTAACGGCATCATCAGGGAAGTGCGTGCCGAGCACGAACGGATATAGATGATAGGTGCCGTTCTTCATGATCGCTAGCACCTTGTCATCTCCGCTAAAACGGCCCAGATATCTGCCATGGCCGGTGTCGTTCATGCGGCGAATGGTCTCATCGAACCAGATCGGAATGGCGCCGAGCGTGCTTCCACCGCGCTCCTTCAGGGTGATCTTGCTGATGAAGTAACGCGTGAGCAGGTTGCCCTTGCTGCCGCGGCCCTTCACAGCGAGTTTACTGAAGTCCACATCGAACTTGTTCTTGCGAAGGTTCGGGCGCGGACGCAACACAATGTGCACCACTTCGGCGGCTCCATCGGGGTTGGCGCTGAAGTATTCCACCTTGCTGCCGGGCCTGCCGCTGG
>JAEZDL010000005.1 GCA_023418095.1 Bacteroidota bacterium | reverse complement strand
CGGTTGCACGATCAACCGCGATATCATGTTCAAGACGCCCACGGACCTGGTCTATGAACAAATGCCCGACACCAGTTCGCGGGAATTGATGATCCATGCGAACGATATCCTTTCGTTCCGGTTGTTCGCCAACGATGGGTTCAAGATGATCGACCTCATCTCCGAAGGTGCCGGCCGCGATGCGCAATTCCTGAACCGGATGATCTTCAACTACACCGTGGAATTCGATGGCAAGGTGAAACTTCCGCTCCTGGGCCGTGTGGAGATCTCGGGAAAAACGATCCGCCAGGCGGAGATGGACCTCGAGGAGAAATACGCACAATTCTACAACCGCCCTTTCGTTCAACTACTGGTGGTGAACCGGCGGGTGGTGGTGTTCCCGGGCGGTGGCGGCGATGCGAAGGTCGTGCAGTTGGAGAACAACAACACCACATTGCTGGAAGTCCTTGCCCTGGCCGGAGGAGTAAGCCGCCGTGGCGATGCCAGGAAAGTGAAGCTCTTCCGCCAGGATGCCGGTGGCAAACGGCTGGTGTACCAGTTCGATCTATCCACGATCGATGGATTGAAATACGCCGATATCGTGATGCAGGGAGATGATGTGGTGTACGTGCAACCCAACCCCGAAATTGCGCGGGAGCTGCTGAACGACCTCACACCGGTGATCACCCTGCTCACCAGTATCGTATTGGTCATCGGCATCGTAAGAGGCTTCAACTAAGGCGGCCAGCAACGCGGAATGCTCAGCGAAGACATCAGCCAGCGTAACCTCAACTTCGAGAGTTACAAGGAGCGGATCACGAACTTCAGCAACGAGTTCGAGCTGGGGCTTTTCCTGTACATCTTCAAGCGCAGCCTTATCTGGATCCTGCTGTGCATACTCACCGCTGCGGCCGCCGCCGCACTTTACCTGCGCTACACCGCGCCGATCTACGAATCGCGTGCGCTGCTGCAACTGCGCAAGACCAACACGGCCAACCAGGTGTTGAGCATGAACACCTTCGCCGAGGACCAGAACCTGCAGGCCGATGTGGAGCTCATGCGGTCGAAATTCTTCATCTCGAAGGCGCTGAAGAAACTGCCCCTCGAAGTAAGCTACTTCAATCGCGGACAGATCCTCACCGAGGAATTCTACACGCACTCACCGGTGACGGTGAAGGATCTTTCGGTACACGACAGCACCATACTTGACGTTCCGATCTACATGGACCTGAACCATCCACGGCGGATGGAGCTTAGTTATACGATCGGGACCCAACCCTTCAAATTCGATCTGGACAGGCACGAGATCGTGCGCACACCGCATTTCAGCTGCCTTATCGACATCACTGCCGAACACCTGATCTTCCAGGACGATGCGCGCAACGTGTTCTACATGCGGATCAATTCGCACCAGGCATTGCTCGATCGGTACAGCCAGAACATAAAGGTGAACATCGCCGATCCGAACGCGAAGACCGTGGAGATCACCTGCCGGGATGAGAACGTGCTGCTGGCGCGGGATATCGCCCAGGCCATGGCCGAGACCTTCATGCGGTACGATGTGGAGCGCCAGGGCGAAAGCGCCGAAAGCATTATCCAGTTCATCAGTTCGCAGAAGGATACGGTCTTCAACGAATTGCGCGAATCGGAATACCGGCTCCAGACCTTCAAGATGGAGAACCGTGTGGCCGATCTGGAACAACTCACGCCCATCTACCTGGAAAGAAGCAGCACCTACGAAGATGAGATGGTGCGCCTCACCATGGACATCGAACTGCTGAAGGAGATCGAGCGAGCAACAGATAGACCCCTTCCGGAGATCAACGCGTTCGATCTGATGCCCCTGTTGATCGGCACGCAGTTCCAGACCACCCTGGCGGGAATGATCACCACCATGCAGGACCTGCTGATGCAGCGGAATGCCATGAGCGTGGAAGCCACCGGCGAGAACATAACGGTGCAGGGCCTGGAACACCAGATCGAGGTGCAGAAGAGCATGATCCTGGAAAGCATCCGCAACCTGCGCATGCGCGCCGAGGAACGGCGCCAGGAATTGAGCGATCACCTGGATGAATTCGAGGCCGCCTTCCTCACCCTTCCCGAAAAGGAGCTGCAATACGCGCGGATCGAACGCATCTTCAGCATAAACGAAAAATACTACACGCAGCTGCTGGAAAAGGAGATCGAACACCGCATCAGCAAGGCCGGTTTCGTTCCCGAGAACCGCATACTCGAACAGGCCGACCTGCCTTCGGAACCGCTGAGCCCACGGAAGAACATGATCATCATAACCTACCTGATGACGGGGGTGATCATCAGCTTCATGATCGTACTGGTGCGCTACATCCTCCACGACAACATCACCTCACTGCACGACATCGCGAAGCTCTCCAACGCGAGCATTGGAATTCTCGGCATGGTGCCGAAATACAAGAAGGAAATCCCCGTATCGCAGTTGCTGATCGACAAGAACCCCAAATCGCTGATCGCGGAAAGTTTCCGAAGCATTCGCACCAACCTGCAGTTCGTTGATAATTCACCAGGCCCCAAGCTGATCGCGATCACAAGCACGATCTCGGGTGAAGGAAAGACCTTCGTGGCGATAAATCTCGCGGGTATCATCTCCTTCGGTGGAAAGAGCGTGATCATCCTCGATCTGGACATGCGCAAACCCAAGATCCACCTCGGCTTCGGCGTGGAGAACATCAAGGGCATGAGCACGCTGCTGATCGCGAAGCACGATCTGCAGAGCTGCATCCAGCACAGCAGCTTGAAAGGCCTCGATTTCATCACCGCTGGCCCGATCCCACCGAATCCTTCGGAATTGATCATGAGCGATCGGATGAATGCGCTGTTGGAGGAATTGCGATCGATGTACGACGTGGTGCTGATCGATAATCCGCCGGTGGGGCTCGTTACCGACGGCATCCCCATGATCCAGCGCGCCGATTACCCGATCTACATCTTCCGATCGGATTACAGCAAGAAGCAGTTCGTGCAGAACGTGGACCGCTTGATCAACGAGAACAACATCACGCGCCTGAGCACGATCCTGAACGGTGTTGACATCGATCGGAACAAGTACGGTTACAATTACGGCTACGGCTATGGCTACGGTTACGGCTATGGCGGCCAGGGATATGCCGGCGGTTATTACGAGGAAAAAGCACCGAAGCAGAAACGAACGATCCTCAGCTGGATCACAGGCCGCTAAGCATGGAAGTGAACATTACTCCGTTCGAGGGACTTCTTGTTCTTAAGCCGCGCATCTTCAGCGATCATCGCGGCCATTTTCTTGAGACATGGAATCGCACGACCTTCCGGGCTTTGATCGGAAAGGAGATCGAATTCGTGCAGGACAATGAAAGCGTTTCGCAGCGGAACGTTCTACGCGGACTTCATCTTCAATTGGAACCCCACGCACAAGGAAAGCTGATCCATGTTGTGAATGGCAGTGTGATCGATGTGGTGGTGGACATACGCGAGGGAAGTGCCACGTACGGAAGGCATTTCAAGATCACGCTCGATGCGGTGAAGAAGACGATGCTTTTCATTCCACCGGGTTTCGCTCACGGATTCGTGGCCTTGGAAGACGATACGATCTTCGCGTACAAGTGCACGAAAAGCTATGATCACGGATCGGAAAGAACGATCCTTTGGAACGATCCCGATCTGGGGATCGATTGGGGCATCACCGATCCGATCATAAGTGGGAAGGATGCGCAGGGTATCCCGTTCCGCGGCGACTGGCGTTCGAAATAAGGCTGAAGATGAGCTACACCGGCACGCAGCTCTTCCTGATCTATTCGGGTCTCTTCTTCGCCATCCTGGTGTTCAGCCTGCTGATCGATTCGCTCTTCATGCGCTTTGCGCGAACCCTGGGCATGCGCGATCGGGATCCGGCCATGGTGCGCTGGGCGAGCACGCATAAGCCGGCCTTCGGCGGGATCGGTTTCTACATCCTCTTCCTGGTGAGCTTCACCCTGCATGGCGTGCTTTTTCCCGGCCAGCGCGAAGAAACACAACGGCCCGAACTGCTCGGCCTGCTGGCCGCCACGTCGCTCGCATTCCTCATGGGCCTTGCCGACGATTCCTACAACACGAAGCCGCTGCTGAAATTCCTGGTGCAACTGATCTGCGGTGCATTGCTGATCCTTTCCGGATCGGAGATACAATTGTTCGATGCCCATTGGGCGAACGTGCTGCTCACGCTGTTCTGGGTGGTGGGCATGATGAATTCGATCAACATGCTCGACAACATGGACGGCATCACCACGGTGGTCTCCATCATGATCCTGGTCGCCGGCATCGTAGCGATCATGACAACAGGAACCCCAGATCCGGTCTACATGGTGCTGCTGATCGGCGTGATCGCTTCGCTCAGCGGTTTCCTCTTCCACAACTGGCACCCTTCACGCATGTACATGGGCGATACGGGCAGCCAATTCCTGGGTGTGTTCCTTGCGTTCGTCGGCATCCGGTTCTTCTGGAACGCCACTTCGGCCGATGGCATCATAGAGCCAGCCCGGCAGATCATGGCCCCGATCATCGTTTTCCTGCTTCCGATCGCCGATACCACGGTGGTCTCGATCTCGCGGATAAGCGGAGGCCGATCGCCCTTCATCGGAGGGCGCGATCATACCACGCACCACTTGAGCTATGCGGGGTTGAGCGATGGGCAGGTCGCGCTCGTATTCGCCGGGATCTCGCTTGTCAACATCTTCCTTACCTTCGTAATGTTCCGATTCATTCGTGAATGGAGCAACCTTCATACTTTCATCTTCGTTTCATACGCTCTGGCCGTTTTCGGCACATTCTTCGTCCTTACCAAACGAACCAAGCCACGGTAGCCGCATGGACCGCAAAAAGAGACCTTTCAGCATGATCGCACGGATCGCATTCCTTGCGATCGCCTTCGTGTTCGGTGCGCTCAGCGTTCACCTCTTCACCTATTCCACCACCACGCGGGATAGTGATGTGGACCACCGGCGCAGCTTCAACGACGGTTACAAGGTCTTCTCCCTCACCATTCCCAATGAATTGAACTTCTGCGGCGAAGAAGTCCCTTTGCAGCGCCTGGAAGTGCGCGAACGGCTCGATCGCGAATTGATGGTGAACACGTATTGGCAGAGCAACACGCTGCTTGCCCATAAGCGCGCCAATCGCTGGTTCCCCATGATCGAAAAGATCTTGAAGCAGGAGGGTGTTCCTGATGACATGAAGTACATCTCCGTGATCGAAAGCGGACTTACCAATGTTGTCTCTCCTGCTGGCGCTGCCGGTTACTGGCAGTTCATGAAGGATGCGGCGATCGAATATGGCCTTGAGGTGAACGATGAAGTCGACGAGCGCTACCACGTTGAAAAGAGCACGATCGCTGCGGCGAAATTCCTGAAGGCGGCTTACGCAAGGCACGGAAGCTGGGCGCTCGCGGCTGCTTCCTACAATCTGGGCATGGGCGGAGTGAACAAACAGCTTACGAAACAGAAGCGCCAGAACTACTTCGATCTGCTATTGAACGAAGAGACATCACGTTACGTTTTCCGCATCATCGCCATGAAGGAGATCATCGAGGATCCGGAGCGCTATGGTTTCCATCTTCGCAAAAAGGATCTTTATCCGCCGTACGTAACACGCCGCGTGGAGATCACAGGTCCGATCGAGGACATCGCCGATTTCGCCCTTCGGCAAGGCACAGATTACAAGACCGTGAAACTGCTGAACCCCTGGTTGCGCGACAACAAGCTCACCAACCGGAACGGGAAGACCTATGTGCTGTTGCTGCCTGGTGAAGGCTTCGACGAGGCCGGTTCATAACAGCGGTATCGATCGCATTGGGAGATCACCTTGGATAGCATTGCAACGAACGGGAACGCCCCGGAATTCCTTGATAACGGCGACGAATTCATCGAAGTTCTTGGTGCGCGCGTCCACAACCTGAAGAACATCGATGTGCGCATACCGCGCGACAAGCTGGTGGTGATCACCGGCCTCAGCGGAAGCGGAAAGAGCAGCCTCGCCTTCGATACGATCCACGCCGAAGGGCAGCGACGTTACATTGAAACATTCAACGCATACGCACGCCAGTTCCTCGGAGGAATAGAACGGCCGGACGTTGACATGATCAACGGGTTGAGCCCGGTGATCGCGATCGAGCAGAAAACGATCAGCCGAAATCCGCGAAGCACGGTGGGAACGATCACCGAGATCTACGATCTGCTCCGCCTTCTCTTCGCCCGCGTCGCCGACGCGTACAGCTACGCGACCGGTGAGTTGATGGTGCGGTACACCGAAAAACAGATCGTGGATCTGATCATGCAGGAATATCAAGGAAAAGAGATCCTTGTGCTCGCTCCTGTTATCCGCGGAAGAAAAGGACATTACCGCGAACTCTTCGAACAATTCCTGCGTCAGGGATTCCTGCGCGCACGGGTTGATGGAAAGGTGATCGACCTCACGACGCGCCCAAGGCTGGATCGGTACAAGGTTCACGACATCGAACTGGTGATCGATCGGTTGAAGGTGAACGAGGCCGGAAGAAAGCGATTGACCGAGACTTGCGCCACGGCGCTCAAATACGGCAAGGGCAACCTCATGATCGCTGGAGCGAAGGAAGAAAATGTGCGCTACCTGAGCCGCCATCTCATGTGCCCCACCACCGGCATCGCGTACGAAGAACCGGAACCGAACCTGTTCAGCTTCAATTCACCTTATGGCGCTTGTCCGCGTTGCAGCGGCCTTGGGCAGATCACCGATGTGGCGCTGGACAAGATCGTGCCCGATCGCAGCAAGAGCGTGAAGAAAGGTGCATTGATCCCGCTTGGATCGTATAAGAACAGTTGGGTCTTCAAACAGATCGAAGCGGTGCTGGAGAACTTCGGTCACGACCTGAACACTCCGATCTCCGATATGGACGATCAAGTATTGGCTGCGATCCTCAACGGGATGGAGGAACCTTTGCGGGTGACAAGCAACATCGGCCTTAGCGATCGCAACGTGCAGTTCGAAGGGATCATTCCCTTCATTCTGGAACAGGCCGAGGAAGGACCGAAGACCGCGCAGAAATGGGCCGCCAGCTTCACCCACATGGTCACCTGCCCGGAATGCAACGGCAGCAGGTTGAAGAAGACCGCTTTGTATTTCAGGCTCGATGGAAGGAACATCTTCGAGCTTGCGAACATGAGCCTTAGCGATCTGAACGGTTTCATGAGCGGTCTTACCGATCGGCTCGATGAAAAGAAGGCGACGATCGCCCGCGAAGCCGTGAAGGAGATCACATCCCGTTCGCAATTCCTGCTCGATGTCGGGCTTGAATACCTCACGCTCGATCGGAGCGCACGGACACTTTCCGGCGGTGAAGCGCAGCGGATACGGCTCGCAACGCAGATCGGCAGCCAGCTCACCGGCGTGCTCTACATCCTTGATGAACCGAGCATCGGTCTTCACCAGCGCGATGATCAGCGGCTGATCGGAAGTTTGCGCAGCCTGCGCGACGGCGGCAACAGCGTGCTGGTGGTGGAGCACGACAAGGAAATGATGATGAGCGCCGATCACCTGATCGATATCGGGCCTGGTGCCGGGGAACACGGCGGGCGCATCATCGCACAAGGCGATCCGCACGATCTGGCGCAGGGCGAAAGCGTCACCGCGAAATACCTGCGCAATGAAATGCGGATCGAAATTCCGCGGAAGAGAAGGAAAGGCAACGGCGAACGGATCGTACTGAAAGGTGCACGCGGGAACAACTTGAAGGGAGTTTCGGTGGAATTCCCACTGGGAAAATTCATCTGCGTCACCGGCGTGAGCGGAAGCGGCAAAAGCACGTTGATCGGCGATACGTTATACCCGATCCTGAGCAAACATTTCTACCGCAGCGACCTGCATCCCCTCGCGTACGATAAGATCACTGGTCTGGAACACATCGACAAAGTGATCGAAGTGGACCAAAGCCCGATCGGAAGAACGCCGCGCAGCAATCCCGCCACGTACACCGGGCTTTTCGATCACATCCGCGAACTGTATGCGCAGTTGCCAAGCGCCAAGATCCGCGGATACAAGGCCGGGCGTTTCAGTTTCAATACTGCTGGTGGGCGTTGCGAGACATGCAAAGGCGCAGGAGTGCGTGTGATCGAAATGAATTTTCTGCCCGATGTGAGCGTGCCGTGCGAGACGTGCCGTGGCAAACGCTTCGATCGGGAAACATTGGAAGTGCGCTACAAAGGCCGCAGCATTGCCGATGTTCTTGCCATGAGTGTGGAAGAGGCCATGGTGCACTTTTCGGATATCCCACAGATCAACATCAAACTGCGAACATTGATGGATGTGGGTTTGGGCTATGTAACGCTCGGCCAAAGCAGTACGACAGTGAGTGGCGGAGAAGCGCAACGCATCAAGCTGGCAACGGAACTGAGCAAACGCGACACGGGCCGCACATTCTACATCCTTGATGAACCCACCACCGGCCTTCATTTCGATGATGTGAAACAGCTGATCCTCGTGCTCGACCGGCTCGTTGACAAAGGCAACACGGTACTTGTGATCGAACACAACATGGATATCATCAAAGTGGCCGATCACGTGATCGACATGGGTCCGGAAGGCGGCGGTGGCGGTGGCGAAGTGGTGGCGCGTGGCACGCCCGAGGAAGTGGTGATGATGGGCCGTGGACACACATTCCCGTACTTGAGCACCGAACTAAGCCTTCAATAAATGGCAGAGGACATCACGATCAACAATGAAAGCGAACGCCGGATCAAGAAAGCGTTCAAGCGCCGTGGTTGGAGCGAAGTGAAGGCCAATGACAGTTGGGCGATCTTCAAGATGATGAGCGAATTCGTAGAAGGCTTCGAGGCCATGCAGCGCATAAGGCCTTGCGTAAGCATCTTCGGCAGCGCCCGCACCCTGCCCGACCGGCCTGAATACCGCCTCGCCGAAGAGATCGCCTTCCAGCTCGTGAACAGTGGTTACGGGGTGATCACCGGTGGTGGGCCGGGCATCATGGAAGCGGCCAACAAAGGCGCCCAGCGCGGGAACGGGACCAGCGTAGGCCTCAACATCGAACTGCCCTTCGAACAGGAACCGAACCCGTACATAGACAAGGGCAAGAGCCTGAACTTCGATTATTTCTTCGTGCGCAAGGTGATGTTCATCAAATACAGCCAGGGCTTCATAGTGCTGCCGGGCGGATTCGGAACGTTGGATGAACTTTTCGAAGCGCTTACATTGATCCAAACGCAGAAGATCGGGCGCTTCCCGATCATTCTCGTGGGCAAGCTTTTCTGGCAGGGCCTGATCGATTGGATGCGCACGGTGATGGGAGAGAAACACTTCAACATCAATCCGCAGGATCTCGATCTCTTCACTGTGGTCGATACGCCCGAGGAAGCGGTGGAATGCATCAACAGCTTCTACTCGAAATATATGTTGAAGCCGAATTTCTGATCAGCGCGATCAGCGGTCCGATCTTCCACACATGCGCATCGGCTACGCCTGCATCAATCTTTCCCTCGCCGATCAAAAGGTGCAGGTGAACCGATCGATGATGAAGCGCACATTTCTTGAAAAAGGCATCGCGTACGCCTCCACGCTCGCACTGGCGAATTTCAAGGACCTTGAGAAAGTGATCGATTGGAACATTGCCAACAAGGTCGGCTTGTACAGGATGAGCTCAGAGATGGTGCCCTGGATGAGCGAGTATGAGATAGCTGATCTACCGGACTTTCCTGCGATCGCAAGGACTTTAGGACGGATCGGGAAAAAAGTGAAGGAACATGATCTGCGGCTCACCTTTCATCCGGGGCCGTTCAACATCCTCGCCTCGAACAACGAGCGGGTGATCGCCAACACGATCAAGGAACTTCGCCAGCATGGGGAGATCATGGACATGCTCGGCCTCCCGCGCACACCGTTCGCGAAGATCAACATACACGTGGGTGCGGCTTACGGCGACAAGCGATCGGCGCTCGAGCGCTTCGCCGGTAATTACGCGGATCTACCACCCACTGCGCGCGATCGGCTCACTATCGAGAACGACGACAAGCTGAACATGTTCAGTGTTCGCGATCTGCTGTGGCTTCACGACCGGACCGGGATCCCCATCGTTTTCGATCATTTCCATCATACGTTCTGCACCGGCGGCCTTTCCGAGGAAGAGGCGTTGAAAAGCGCGCTCGGCACCTGGCCCGAGCGGATCGTACCGATCGTGCATTACTCGAGTTCGCGGAAATTGCATGAGGACGCGACCGCTGGCGCCACTTCGCATGCCGATCACATCCACGGACCGATCGAACTTTACGGCCAACATGTGGATGTGATGCTCGAGGCGAAAGCGAAGGATCTTGCGGTGATCGCTTTCAGGAAGATGAACGATCCGTTGAAGAGCATGGCCTAAGCCGTTGTTTTTCGGGCTCGCAGGGTCGATCTCGCCGAAGATCCCTACATTGCATCATGCCTTTTCGATCAAGGAAAGCACTTCTTTCCATCTGTTCCGCAGCGATCCTCATTTCGCCGCTGGCGGCGCAGGAATTGATCTATAATGGCGATCTGGAGATCCATACGCAGCTGCCCAACGGCATAGCACAATGGAATTATTGTTCTGGTTGGACCAACTCCGGAAGTCCTACGGCTTCGCCGGATTATCTGCATCTCCAGGGATCGGGATCGGTGCAATTGCCGAATTCGGTCTTCGCCAACATAATGCCGTATTCAGGCTCGGCGATCCTTGGTTTCGCAGCGATCCATAATTCCGAGATCGATTTCAGGGAATACCTGTCCACCCAATTGGTGGCGCCCATGCAAGCAGGCCAGAGCTACACGGTGTCCTTCTTCATTTCCAACGGAAGCTCCGGCCAGTATTGTACTGGTGCGGTGGATCATGTTGGTGTGACGATGTCGGTAGGCCCATTGGTACAGACCTCCGACCTGCCTCTCGGTGGAACGCCACATTATGAGATCCCCGGGACGGTGTGGCATTTGAACTGGCAACAATATTCCTTCACACTGGTGGCCGATCAGCCTTACACGCATTTCACGATCGGGAATTTCTTCAGTGATGCCTTCACCAACGTGACTTCCATGGGCGCTTCGAACAATTGCGCCTACTACATGGTCGACAGCATCTCGATCCAGCCATCGAACAGTTACGTGACTGGGAATACCACGATCTGCATGGGTGAAAGCACCACCTTGATCGGAACGACCGGTGAGAGCCATGCATGGGCATTCGCCAGCGATCCGAATGTGTTGATCTCCACCAACGATTCACTCGTCATCAGCCCGGATGAGACCACTTCCTACATCTACTACGGTCCGGATACATTGACGATCACGGTTGAACTCATTACACCGCCACAAGTGCAATTGGGCAACGATACCAGCTTTTGTATCGGTGGCTCCATCATGCTGGATGCGACCCAGCCGGATGTGGCATATCTATGGAACGATGGCTCCACCGCAGCCACATTCACCGTAAGTGATGCCGGGGAATATTGGGTGGAAGTGAGCAACCTGTGCGGTTCGGATTCGGATACCATCTCCATCGATCCCATTTTGCCGCCGATCGTGGATCTGCCGGCGGATACGACATTATGCGAAGGAGCGACCCTGCAACTTGATGTCACCAATGCGGGATCGAACTACCTGTGGAACGATGGGAGCACTTCCGCCGATCATACGGTCGTATCCCAAGGACCGGTCTCCGTGATCGTTTCAAACGCCTGCGGAAATGTTTCGGACAGCTTTTTCGTGTCGTACGAAACGATACCGCAAGTGCAACTTGGCAACGACACGGCCATTTGCCTCAACAGTGCGATCGTGATCCAGTTGGCCGAGGTCTACGAGCTTATCACGTGGCAGGATGGGTCAAGCGGATCATCATTCACGATCACCGGACCAGGAAATTATTCCGTGACCGTATCGAACGTGTGTGGATCGGATACTGATTCCATCAACGTGAGCGAACTACCGTTCTTCGAGATCGACCTGGGTGATGATCTTTCGATCTGCCCCGGCACCGAGATCATCCTCTCTGCGGATACCGGGATCGGAACGACGCTTTGGTCCAATGGTGTAACTGGGGCTGCGTTGATCATTGATTCGCCCGGAATGTATTGGGTGGACCACTTCCATCCATGCGGTGCGAGCACCGATACGATAAGCATCGCCTCCGCCGTATGCGAACCGATGCTGGAAATGCCCAACATCTTCACACCGAATTCCGACGGTTCGAACGAATTGTTCCTTCCGATCATCATGGAGAATCTGGGCAACCCCGTATTGATGATCTTCAACAAATGGGGCATGCCCATGCTGGACGCGCAAACACTTTCCGCAGGTTGGAACGGCCGCCACAATGGCGAGCCTTGCCCTGAAGGCACATATTATTGGATCGTTCAATACAATGGAGCGGATGGCCCCCGATCGGAGCGGGGCCACCTTACCCTGCTTCGTTGAAGAAGCATGATCGACCGATCGGCCGGGCTACTCTCAACAGATAGCTGTTGACAGATGCACCACCGCATTGGAAAGTGAGCGGACCGGTGCGGATACTTTTGGACGCAGCACAGATCGTGCGATGCAACAATCATTCATGCACCCATGCTGAACCAACTGGTAGTCCTGGTGAATTTGATCGGACTGTTCTTCATCGACGCCTTTCTTCTCGCCGACATCAGTATAACGCAGAACCTTCCGGCCACGATGGAAGCCGGCAGCGAGATCCGCGTTACCGTTACGGTGAACAAGGCCGATCTCGCCGGGTTCGCCAAACTGCAATTCGATCTTCCGCCCGGCCTGAGCGCAAATGCGATCGATACCAAGGGCGCTTCGTTCACCTTCGCCGACAACAAGGCGAAGTTCATCTGGATGTCGCTTCCCTCCTCACCCACCTTCAAGATCACATATACACTTTCCGCGAGCGATCAGGCCAGCGGGCCGGTCACGATCAACGGACGCCTGTCCTACATCGAGAACAACGAACGCCAGACGTATGAAATGCCGCCGGCCACGATACAGGTGAACGGCGCGGGCAATATCGCAGGCAACACGGCCACCGATGATCCGGCGGCCGATGATGTGGTAAGCGCCGCGGGAGGCGCACCCGCACGCAAGGTGCCTGTGGCGGTGATCGACAACCTGAGCGGAATTCCTCCGGTGCAGGGTCTCGGCGGCGTGAGCGCTTCGCGCAAGATCATCCCCGTAAGCGCGGTGGAAATGCAGGTGGAGGTGACCGTGAGCAAAGGCGAAATCCGCGGGTTCGGAAAGCTGCAGGAAACGATACCCGCAGGTTTCACGGCGATCGAAAGCACCAGTGAGGACGCGATCTTCACCGCACAGGACCGGATCGTGAAGTTCGTGTGGCTCAGCCTGCCTGCCAAAAGCGAATTGAAAGTGGTCTACCGTCTGCGCGGCGATGAGAACATGCACGGCGAATTCAAGGTGGATGGCGAATTCGGCTATCTGCTGAACGATGAGACACAACGCGCCGTGGTGGGCACATCCGTGTTCTTCATCGGCCAGAAGGCGCTGGATGCGATCGCCCAGGATGAGCAGAAGCTCGACACACAGGAAAAGGACGAAACAAGTCTGCAGGTACCTGAGAAGCCGAAGGTCGAACCAAAGGAGGTCGAGGATCGCACAAAAGGACCTGTGGTGGCGGAGAACCCCAAGTCCTCGCCGGTGATCAGCGGGCCTGAGAAAGGCATCACCTACAAGGTGCAGATCACCGCAGCGCATCGTGAAGTGGGCAAGCCGTACTTCGCTGCACGCCACAAATACAAGGGCGATTTCAGCATCGAACGCCACGAAGGATGGATCAAATACGTTACCGGCCGCTTCGCAGATTATAAGCAGGCCCGCGATCAGCGCCAGGCATTCGTCCAGGCCGGCCACAATTTCCCCGGTCCGTTCGTTACCGCCTACAACAATGGCGATCGGATCACCGTGCAGGAAGCGCTTCTGATCAGCAACCAGAAATGGGTACAGTAGCCTGATCCATGCGTACGACCAAGTACGGAACCCCCTGCGATCGCCCGCTCCGCGCGGGCTTTGCGCATTCCGCCTGGATCGTATTGTTCACACTTTCCGCTGCGCAGCTCCCCGCACAGATCGATACCAGCGCTGTTCCTTCAACGGGCACCACCGGCTTGAAACCGACCTTCGGCCTTGGTGCCGGCATGTTCTCCTTTTACGGTGATGTGGGCCGTGATCACGCCGATCACAATCCGTTGGTGACGCGTTTCGGGTTCGAACTACGTGCAAGTACACCGATCAATCCGTGGCTGGAGGGGAAACTCTACGCCCTGCACGGCAGGCTCGGTATGAATGAACGTAGTCCGGAAAGGAATCTCAACTTCGAGTCACGCATCACGATCGGCGGCTTTCAATTGCAGTACAATTTCCACCATCTGCTCAACCCCGATCGGCGCGTGGAACCTTTCATTTCACTCGGTTTCGAATCGGTGGAATTCCTATCCAAGACCGATCTGTACGACAGCCGCGGCAGAGCGTACAATTACTGGAGCGATGGTACGATCCGCGATATTCCAGAGAACTCGACGAACGCTGGTGATGCGATCATCATCCAACGGGATTACACATACGAAAGTGATGTGCGCGAATCGAATCCGGATGGGTTCGGAAAATATGCCGAACGCACCTGGGCAGTGCCTGTAGGCGTGGGCGCGCGCATGGATCTTGGCGGTGGCTTCGATCTACGCGTGGGAACCACCCTGCATTACACGTTCAGCGATCTGGTGGACGGTGTGACGGATCAGAGCAACGAGCAACGCCGGGGTGATGCACGCAACGATCGGTTCATGTATTCATCGTTCTCGGTCGGTTACGCGATCCCGCTGGAAAGGAAGTCACGCAAGCCGAAGACAAAGGTTCCTGCCCTTGATAGCGAGCAACTCGATCTGATCGTCTACCGCGATGATCAGGACGGCGATGGTGTTCCCGATTACCAGGATGATTGCCCGCATACGCCGACCGGAGTGAAAGTGGACCTGAACGGTTGCCCACTGGACGGTGATATCGATCGCGTGCCCGATCACAGGGATGATGAGGCCGGTACTGAACTCGGTGCGTTCGTGAGCCAGCGGGGCGTAACCCTCACCGATGAGGATCACCTGCTGGCTTACATGCACTACATCGATTCGGGCATAGTGAAGATGGACCACTCCCGCCGCGAATCCTTCGGGCCATTGCCTGATAAGAAACCCGCCCCGAAACGCGTCTACGTCGTGAAAGTCGGCACACAGGTGGAAGGCATCAGCGAAGAATTGATCCAACGCATTCTAAGCATTCCCGATGTACGCACGATCGAGCGCAACGACACCACTTACTATGTTGTGGGCAACTATGAAGCATTGCCTGAAGCATTGCGTCGCGAACTGGAACTGCGCGGGATCGGGATCGAAGGAATGGTGATGGCCGAGGAGAACGGTCAGTTGATCGATATCTCCAGGGACCTGGTGCTCGAAAGAGCAAAGCTTTCCGGAACGGGTGATTTTGCGGAAGAGAAAGGCCGCACCACGATCCGTGTACAACTCGGTGCCTACCGCCGCAAACTCGCCGATGACATCTTCAAGGATGTTCCCGATTTGGTCACGGTGAGTGGCGATGACGGTCTCACCCGTTATTATTCCGGATCGTTCAAGGACATGAACGAGGCTGCACGACACAAGGTGCAACTGCTGCTGCAGGGCTTCGAAGGTGCGTTCCTCGTGGCGTTCCGAGATGGCAAACGCATTTCCCTGAAGGAGGCAGGCGCGGAGACCACCGGACCGGAGGATCTCCGATCCATCCCCAGTGGAAGCATCAACAAGGATCTGCTGCGCTACCGCGTGCAGGTGGCCACCTTCGCAGGGAATGTGCCGGTGAACGACATGGGGCCGATCCTGGAGATCGGCGAAGTGGAACCGATCACCGATTCCGGTTCGGTGCGCTACTTCCATGGTTCGTTCAAGACGCGCAAGGAAGCGGAAAAAGCTCTTGGGAATGTTCAGGCAAAAGGCTTCAAGGATGCTTTCGTGGTCGGCCAGATCGGGCCGCACATCATCAACGCCGATGATGCCGATCACCTGATGCAAGCTCCCTGATCGGCCGATCGCCGTACCGATGATATCCAGCACATTTGCAATACGCTGAATCACCATCCCGTTCACCGCTCATACTCTTATTCTTCGTTCCAAATGCGCCGCCCGCTTCTAGCCAAGTGCGTGCTCATGCACGCCATACTGTTATCGATCGCGCTCACGGGTTGCCGCACGCGCGATGCACGGATCGAACCTGACGCTTCATTCACCCCGTACATCCGGGCATTTTCCACGGGGTACATCAGCGCGCGATCACCGATCCTGGTCTCCATCACCGACGAACAGCGCTGGCTGGATACAACGGAGGCTGCGATCCAGGGGATCTTTGAATTCGATCCGGCGGTGAATGGCCGCACCTATTGGCATGATGCGAATACGCTGGCGTTCCAGCCGAATGAACGATTGGCGCAGGATCGCACATATACGGTCACATTTCGTCTGGCCAAATTGATCGAGCTACCAAAAGGGACGGATGATTTCCGGTTCCAGGTGACCACGCATCAGCAGAACATCGATCCGAAGATCACCGAGATGCGATCGATCGCAACGAACGATCTCTCGTGGCAGCAATTGATCGTTTCAGTCTACACCTCGGATGATGCCACCGGTCAGGACCTGGATGGATCGTTCACGGCAACCCAGGGCGATCACACCCTTCCCTTGAATTGGCAGCATGAGCCGAATGGAAAATACCATCGTTTCGTGGTGGACAGCGTACGCCGGAGCGAAGATCCTTCCGAAGTGGAGATCACGTGGAACGGCGAGCGGATCGGATCGAAGGACAAGGGTTCGATCGGTTTCACGGTGCCATCGATCAACGAATTATCGCTCATCTCCTCGGATACAGAAACGCAGGATGAACAAAAGGCGATCCTTCTCTTCAGCGATCCGCTCGATGAACAACAGGATCTTGAAGGGATCGTGGGGATCGCGGGTGCGGAAGGCGTGCGCATTTCGATCGATGGGAACAAGATCCTTCTCTATCCACAGGATCGGCTCAGTGGTGATCAACAGGCATTCGTATCCGCTTCTCTCCGCAATGTGAACGGAAGGCAATTGGGGCAGGACATCACCATCGATCTCCTGTTCGAAGAGCTGAAACCCGCGGTACGCATGGTGGGCAACGGCGTGATCCTGCCATCGTCAGATGGCCTGGTAATGCCTTTCGAAGCCGTGAACCTGAACGCGATCGATGTGCGCGTGATCAAGATCCACGAGAGCAACATCACGCAATTCCTCCAGGTGAACCGGCTCGATGGTGAAAGAGAACTCGCGCGCGTGGGCCGGCTGGTAACGCGAAAGACCGTACCGCTCAACACCGCCGATGATCCCGATCGCGGGAAATGGAACCGATACTTCCTCGACCTTGAGGATCACTTCAAGTCGGAACCGGGCGCGATCTACCGGATAGAGCTTTCATTCGATCGGCGCCATTCCACCTACCCGTGCGAAGCTTCCGAAGCGATCGCACCGGAGCGTGAAAGAACATGGGAGGAGGAACAAGCGGAATACGATCGCGTAGATGATCACTGGTATTACGATGACTACTACTACGATGAGTATGACTACGCCGAGCGTGAGGATCCCTGTTCCGGATCGTATTTCGCGGCGAACAGAAAGGTCACACGCAACCTGCTCGCTTCGGATCTGGGCCTGATCGCCAAGCGCGGCAACGATGGATCGATCGTGATCGCCGTAAGTGATCTGATCTCCAGCGAACCCGTTCAGGGAGTGAGGATCGATGTGCTCGATCTGCAGCGCAAGAGCATGGTGCAGGCTTCGACCGATCGCAACGGGCTTGCCCATATCGCATCAACGAAGAACAAACCGTTCATGCTGATCGCAAGCAAAGGCGATCAACGTGGTTACTTGAAGCTCGATGATGGATTATCCCTCTCGGTCAGTGAATTCGATGTGCAGGGTGAAGCAGTGGATCGCGGATTGAAGGGCTTCATCTATGGCGAACGCGGCGTCTGGCGTCCGGGCGATTCACTGTACATCACGTTCATTCTGCAGGATGCGCTGAACAAATTGCCGAAGGATCATCCGGTGGTACTGGAGCTTACCGATCCACGAGGAAGGCTCGATCAGAAGCACGTGCGCACCAGCGGGATCGATGGAATGTATGCCTTCCGCATGGCCACTTCACCGGATGCACCTACGGGTATGTGGGGTGCGCAGGTGACCGTCGGAGGTACGCGTTTCCATCAAGGTATTCGCATCGAAACAGTGAAACCGAACCGGCTGAAAGTATTGCTGGACATAGGGAACGATCGGCTCATCGCCGGTGATGCGAACCGTGTTGAACTCAGTTCCCATTGGCTCCACGGCGCTCCAGCGCGTGGGCTCAACTCGCGTGTAACTGTTACGATGACCGCCGGCACACCGCAGTTCGATGCATTCAAGAAATTCCATTTCAGCGATCTGAAGAGCTTCGTACCTGAAGAGGAAAAAGTCGTTTTTGAAGGACCGTTGAACGCTGAAGGTGAAGTGACCTTCCCGCTGGATCTCGATCTGCAGAACGCCGCGCCGGCGCTGGTGAACACCAATATCGTAACGCGCGTGTTCGAAGCTGGAGGGGACGCCAGCATGGATCGGATGTCGATCCCATATTATCCGTATTCGAGCTACGCGGGATTGAAATTGCAGGATCCCGGCACGGCATGGGGCTCTTACCTAACGGATACGACCTACACGTTCGAGGTGGCCGCCGTAACTGCTGAAGGAGAAGCGATCGCCGGCCGAGAGCTGAACGCGCAGATCTACAAGATGAATTACGATTGGTGGTGGGACGGAAGTACCACCGGCGATGCGAATTACATAAGCTCACCAAGCGTGCAGCTGATCTCAGGTTCCACCGTCACCACCGGCGCGAATGGAACCGCGCCATTCAAGTTCAGGATCGACCGGCCCGAGTGGGGATCGTTCGTGGTACGGATCAGCGATCCGATCAGCGGGCATGCAGCGGCGCAACACGTTTATCTCGACTGGCCCGGCTGGGAAGGCCGATCGCGCCGGAATGCTCCGGAACAGGCGGCAATGCTGACCTTCAACAGCGATAAGGACAAGTACAACGTAGGCGATCAAGCCCAATTGACGATCCCTTCCAGCGGTACCGGACGCGCGTTGGTGAGCATAGAGAATGGAAGCCGTGTGATCGATCTGGCATGGATCGATCTGCAGGAAAAGGAAACGCGATACAATTTCAAGATCACTGAGGAAATGGCGCCGAACGTGTACGCGCACGTCACGTTGATCCAGCCGCATGCCAACACATTGAACGATATGCCGATCAGACTGTACGGCGTGATCCCGATCCCGGTGGAGAATGCTTCGACGCATCTCTTCCCCCGGATCGCAATGCCTTCCGAAGTGAGGACCGACGTGCCTTTCGAGATCGAAGTGTCTGAGGAAAAGGGACAGGTCATGACATACACGCTCGCGATCGTGGATGAAGGTCTGCTCGATCTAACGCGTTTCAAGACCCCCGATCCATGGGCACATTTCTATGCACGTGAAGCACTTGGTGTACGCACGTGGGACATGTACAATGATGTGATCGGAGCGTTCGCGCGGCAGTTGCACCGTCTGCTCGCACTTGGCGGAAGCGATGAAATGAAAGCCCCCGATGGTGCACGCGCCAATCGTTTCAAACCCGTCGTCCGTTTTGCTGGACCTTTCACCCTTCAAGCCGGAAAAAAAGCAAAGCACAAATTCACGATCGGCAATTATGTCGGCAGCGTTCGTGTGATGGTCGTGGCCACGAATGGGGATCAGGCTTACGGTAGCACTGAAAAGACCGTACCTGTTCGCAAACCATTGATGGTGCTCGCGACCATGCCACGTGTGCTGGCACCGGGCGAGATCGTGGATCTGCCGGTAACAGTATTTGCGATGGACAAGAAACTGAAGGACGTGAAGGTGAAGATCGAACCTAATCCACTCTTGATCCCTGAGGGCGCGTCCGAAAAACAGATCGCCTTCAGCAATATCGGCGATCAAGTGGTCACTTTCAAAGTTCGCGTGAAGGAAGCTGTGGGCGTGGCGAAGATGAAGGTCAGCGTGGAAGGATCCGGTGAAATGGCGAGTGAAGCGATCGAACTGCAGGTACGGCAACCGAACCTTGCACAGA
Organism: Bacteroidota bacterium; assembly: GCA_023418095.1. GTDB lineage: Bacteria > Bacteroidota > Bacteroidia > Flavobacteriales_F > PHOS-HE28 > PHOS-HE28. The sequence goes on along the minus strand of JAEZDL010000005.1, from coordinate 16,614 downwards.
CCGATGTTACGGAACAGATCCTGGAAGCCGGCGCAAAATGGACCGAAGCGCCATCACCGATCGGTGTTACCGGCACCAACAGCGCCTACCTGGAGATCAGCAGCATTCCGCCTGTGGACATGGGACGCAGGCTGCAATACCTGATCGGTTATCCACACGGATGCCTTGAGCAAACGCTTTCAAAAGCATTCCCGCAATTGTTCGTTTCGCAAGTGATGGAATTGCCCGAGCGCGCGGAAATGATGGCGCGGCAGAACGTGGAAGCCGCGTTGCGAAAGCTTTCCCAATTCCAGCGGAACGATGGAAGTTTCAATTACTGGCCGGGCGGTGATCACTACGACTCATGGACTTCGATCTATGCCGGACATTTCATGATCGAAGCGGAACGGCAAGGCTATGCAGTGCCGGGACAGATCAAACCAAACTGGTTGAATGCGCAGCGGCGGTATGCCCGTGAATGGGATCCGAACGAAAACGAAGGATGGCACCGTGATCAATTGCAATTGATGCAGGGCTATCGCCTTTACGTGCTCGCATTGGCGAAGAGCCAGGAAGTTGGTGCCATGAACCGGTTGCGCGAGAAGCAACTTGATCACACAACGCGATGGACACTTGCCGCTGCGTACGCGGTGATCGGCCGTAACGATGCTGCACGTGAGCTGATCGATGGCCTCGATACGGATGTTCGACCATATCGCGAACAAGCCTATACATATGGATCGGATCTTCGCGATGAAGCCCTTATCGCCGAAGCGCTGATCAATATGGGTGAACTGGCAAAGGCCGGAGCAGTCGTTCAGCGGATCTCCAAATTATTGAGCAGCGAGGAATGGTACAGTACGCAGAGCACCGCATTCGGGTTGCTCGCTGTTTCACGCCTGGGCGAAAAGACCGCATTGAGCAAAGGCATGTCCTTCATGCTTTCGGTCGACGGTAAGAACGAGAACAGAGCCAGCAACAAGGCGATCATCCGGGCCGATCTTCCATCACCCGATGGAAAGTCCAACTTCACGATCCAGAACAAGGGCGAAGGCCTGCTGTATGCCCGGTTGGTCCGCACCGGTACGCCGCTCGCAGGGAACGAGGTCGCTTCCGAGAGCGGCCTGCAGATGATGGTGGAATATCAATTGATGAACGGTACACCGATCGGTCCGGGCGGGATAGATCAAGGCACTGACTTCATTGCGCTTGTCACATTACGTCATCCGGGGATCGGTGAGGCGCACCAGAACCTTGCGCTCACGCAGATCTTCCCTTCCGGCTGGGAGATCCGCAACGCCAGATTGGAAGGCACTGAACATGCGCAGCAGGAAGGTTATTACACCTACCGCGACATCCGTGATGATCGGGTGATGACGTACTTCGACCTATACCAGGGCCAGGAAGTAAGATACCGTGTATTGCTGAATGCCGCCTACACCGGCCGCTACTACCTGCCTGGTGCGCATTGCGAGGCGATGTACGATCATACAGTGAACGCGCGCACCAAAGGCCAGTGGGTGAACGTGACGCTCCCCGGCGCTAAAGTGGCGGCGAGGTGATGATCAAGGCGATCGTGATCTTGCATGTGCTGGGTGCAAGCGTCTGGGTGGGCGGTCATCTTTTGCTTCTGTTCCGCTATCTGCCCGAAGCGTTGCGGAAACGAGATCCCGCGATCATCCAGGGTTTCGAGCAGAAGTATGAAGCGATCGGCATACCTGCGCTGCTTTTGCAGGCGATCACAGGGATCTTTCTCGGCATGCGTTACGAGGTCCAATGGTTCAGCTTCACTTCGCACACCGATCTGCTCTTCAATTTGAAACTGATCCTGTTGTTGCTCACGCTTGCGCTCGGCATCCACGCGCGCTTCTTCATCCTGCCCCGGCTGGAGGCTTCGGGCCTGCGATCGCTCGCCCTGCACATCGCGGCGGTCACCATTCTTGCTATCGGCTTCGTGTATGTGGGGATCTCGTTCAGGTTCGGCCTGTGATGGATCCTTCCGATCCCGACCGGAACCTTCGCGCAGCGCGAACGTAAAAGGCCGAAACCCTTCGATCGATGGCCCACGTTTCGCCCCTCACCATCAAGCATATCAACCTTCGCACAGCGAAGCCCACCGAACAGGACCGCATCACCCTGCTCACTTCACAAGTGGTGCAATTGCAGAAAGCCCTCGCCGATGCACGGCAGGAGATCGGATTCCTCACCGCCGAGCGCGACGAACTCGTTACAGCGATCAAGGAATGGTCCGTGGGTGATTGGAACGATCAGGTCGCCTGATCGATCCATCCTACTGCATCCCGCTCAAATGAAGACATACCTTTATGGTACATCTTCATCATTGAGCTCATGAAAGCATTCATCATCGCCATCGGATTTCCGATCGGGACCTTCGCCCAGGTGCAGCAGCCGCCAGTTGCTGTGACCAGTGCATTCGAGAAGGCATTTCCCAACGCCATGGATGTGGATTGGGACATGAAGGGTGAACAGTGGAAGGTTGAATTCGAGACCGGGATCCTTTTCACCGATCATGAGATATGGTATGACGCCGGAGGCAGGATGCTCCGTCACGAGGAAGAGATCTCCGAAGGCGATCTTCCCGAAGCGATCAGAAATTCGATCACGACGGAATTCCCTGGTTACCGCGTGGATGATGTTGAACGCATCACCCTTGGCAACGAGACCAATTACGCCATGGAATTGAAATTGAAGGGGCAGGGTGAATGGAAGGTGGCGTATGCGGAAGATGGCCGCCAGCTGGAGAAGCGGGCGGACTGAAGAAGATCTCGACCGATCACTGCGATCGGCCGATATGATCTACCTGCCCTGCACCACCAACTTCGCCCCGGCGTAACGCACGCCACCCGCGATCACGTTCACCAGGTAGGTTCCACTGCTCCAGCCAGAAGCATCGATCTGCGCTTTGCCCGATGAATTGGGAACATCCACGTGTATGAGTCGTCCGCTCAGATCGGTGATCTCCACGCGATCGGCGCGTACCACGCCTTCAGGATATTTCACTGTGAATCGATCGGAACTCGGGTTCGGATAAACTTCGATCCGCCCGGAAGCCGCATCTTCCTCAATGCCAACACCCATTCCGCAAGGATCGTAGCTTCCATCGAAGATCGTGGTGCCGCCACCGGGGTTGAGCCATTCGCGCAGTTTCTGGTTCGGCGCATTAGGGTTGCCCGTCCAATGGTGCGACATCTTTCCATAGAAATCCGGCTGGTTCGGACCGGTGAAGCTTCCGCAACCGTTCAATGTGCAGCACGATGCACCACCGGTGAGCGTACCGATCACGCGCTTGTTCTGATCGAAGATCGGAGAGCCCGATGATCCCGGCTCGGTGACCCCAGCCCCATTATCCGTTGGTGACCATACCACGCGCCAATGCGAATTGTTCACACCCCAGCCCGAGGTCTGCAACGCGCTCGTGAAGGTGCTGATCTTCTTGATATCCGAAGAAGGATGATGGATCGTCTTCCCCGATGGCACAGCTACGTTCGCCACGCTCCATCCGGCGAAATACGGGTTATAGTTCATCGGGATCGCCTCGTTCAATTCCACGAGCAGGAAATCCGATCCCTCCTCTCCCCCATCATCATTGCTGTCCGCCCGTTTCACACAACCGGTCATCTGGTTGCCTTGCGGGATCGCACCTGTTCCGCAACCGCTGCGCTGGTATTTGAACCGGAAGAGCCACGTGTCGTAATTGGTGGCGGTGGCCCCCAGCCCGCAATGCAGCGCCGTAAGGATATAAGGCGTGCAGTTCTCGTTCGTATTGTTCATCAACACACCCGTGCACCAGCCGGTACCTTCGGGGATCACCACCCGGATGCGAACCACAGCATCGCGCTGCGCTTCCCAACCCTCACCTTCGGAACAGTTCACATCCACCTGGCATGCATCCGAGGCACGTGCATCAACCACCATGCGGTACGCATGTGAAAGCCGGTCGATGGTGAAGCGGCCTTCGCCCTGCACGGCGGCCGGCTCGAAATACTCGACGATGCAACTTTCACCCAGCACCATTTCCGTGGCGAAGCGGCCGTGGGCGGACATATGCTTATCAAGGAAGGCGCCGAGCACGACCTGTTGTGCAGGATCGTAAACGTGAAGTGTGGCGCCGGGCGGAAGATGCATGTCCTCGAAGAAAAGATCGGTCCCGAGGGCACCTCCGGAGATCACCTTCAACCGCCAGATCCGATCACCGTTCGGCAAGGTGTTCCACACACCGTTGGAATAAAGTGAAGCACCCACTGTTACCATCCTTCCATAGAGAGGAAGCAGGCCATCGGCATCGCGTCGCAGATCATCTTCCAGGGCCGCGGCGGCATCGAAGCCTGCAGCATGCACGGCGGGCACAGCTTCTGTGGACAGACCAAGCCGGACCGACTGTGGAAGGATGCCAGGTTCCTGCTGCGCGAGAGCGACCAGTGGTGAAAGAAAAGTGAAGAAAAGAGCGTAAAGATTTACCCGCATGGGGACGTGCCGTTGATAATGGGGTACCAATTTACCACAAGTCAGACCCCGAAGTCCGATCGGATCTCGACGCAACAGCCGAACTTTGTGCGGGTTCAACGTGAAGATGCGCAAAGCGATCCGATCGATGCGTAAGCGGCGGATGCTCTTCGCGCTCTCATTTCCATTGGTCTTTATCTGGGCCAAATGGGGACCGATGGATCCACTTTTCGATCCACCTGCAAGCACGGTACTGCTCGATCGGAATGGCGAATTGCTGGGCGCCACGGTGTCTGCGGATGGACAATGGCGGATGGCATCTTCGCGCCAGGTCCCGGATCGGTTCAAGCAGTGCCTGCTGCAATTCGAGGATCGGCATTTCATGGAACATCATGGCGTGCATTTTCCTTCACTCGTTCGCGCGTGGAAGCAGAATCGCGAAGCCGGAAGAACGATGAGCGGTGGAAGCACGATCACCATGCAACTTGCGCGCATGAGCGGCGATGGCGGTTCGCGCAACTATGTGCGTAAAGCGATCGAAGCACTGAACGCATTCCGGATCGAACTGCGTTTCTCGAAGGAAGAGATCCTTCAACTCTATGCTGCGAATGCGCCGTTCGGAGCCAACGTGGTGGGGCTTGAAGCTGCGGCCTGGCGCTGGTTCGGGCGCGATCCGCAAAGTTTGAGCTGGGCCGAAAGCGCAATGCTCGCAGTGCTGCCCAATTCTCCCGCGAAGCTTCATCCCGGAAAGGATCGTGAAGGCTTGAAAGCGAAGCGCGATCGGTTACTGGCAAGGCTTCATGCTATCGGCGCGATCGATGAGATGGAATATGAGCTTGCGCTCGAGGAACCGATCCCCGATGCACCAGTGCATCTTCCGCGGAAAGCACCGCATTTGCTTTCAACCCTTATCACGCAAGGTTCTTCCGGTACCACGATCCGTACTACGATCGATGCACATCTCCAGGATCGGATCACCGCGATCGCCGATCGGTATGCTAACCTGCTTCGTGCGAATGAAGTGCACAACTGCGCTGCGTTGGTGATGGATGTTCGATCGGGCGAAGTGCTCGCCTACGTCGGCAATCTGCCATCCGCCGCGCGCGATCATTCGCCTGCGGTGGATATCGTGCAGGCGCGGCGCAGCACAGGCAGTCTGCTGAAACCGTTCCTCTATGCCGCGATGCTGCAGCAAGGCGAGCTGATGCCCGATCAACTCGTTGCCGATCTGCCCACGCATTACGCCGGTTTTTCTCCGCGGAATTTCGATGAACGTTTTGATGGTGCAGTACCGGCTTCGCAGGCGCTTGCCCGATCCCTGAACGTTCCTGCTGTGCGTGCGCTGCATCGTCACGGCATTGATCGCACATTACGTGTCCTTCGCGGTATGGACCTCCAACATATCGATCGTTCCGCCGACAACTACGGACTTTCGCTCATGGTGGGCGGCGCTGAAAGTACGCTTTGGGAACTGACTGGCGCCTACGCTTCACTCGCAAGAACAGTGATCGAACACAGCTCCGATCCGATCGCGTCGATCCATCCTCCGATCGTGGTCCAGGGTGAAGAAGTGAAGCGAAAGAAGAATGCGATCGACCCTGCAGCAGCTTATCATACTTTGATCGCGTTGCAAGGTTTGAATCGTCCAGAAACTGAACATGGCTGGAAGCATTTCGGCGGTGAAGCGATCGCCTGGAAAACAGGAACCAGTTTCGGTCACCGCGATGCCTGGGCGATCGGGGTAACCGATCGGTTCGCTGTTGGTGTGTGGACGGGAAATGCGAGCGGCGAAGGAAGACCTGGATTGACCGGAACACTCGCCGCTGCGCCGTTGATGTTCGAGATCTTCGGAATACTTCCCAATGGACGCGGCTTCGATCCACCGTATGATCGGATGAAGCAGATCCCCGTCTGCCGGCACAGCGGCTTTCGCGCTTCGATCGATTGCGAACCGATCGATACCACCTGGACCATTTCCGCCGCGATCCGCACCGATCCATGTCCGTATCACAAGAAGATCCTCGTTGATCGGGAAATGAAATTCCGCGTACCACCTTCCACCGAAGCCCGATCGGTCTCGTGGTTCGTTCTTCCGCCGGCGATGGAGCATTACTATGCGCAGATGCATCCAGGTTATCGATCGCTACCGCCGTGGCGTGCCGGCCAAAGTGAAAATGACGATCAGCCGATGCAGATGATCTACCCCGAGCACCGATCGAACATCCAGGTACCGATCCGGCTGGATGGAACACATGGACGAGTGGTGTTGCAGGCCGCGCACCGCGATCGCACGGCGCAGATCCATTGGGACCTGGATGGGCATCACCAGGGATCCACCATCGGCGATCACCAATTACCGTTGGATCTTTCCGAAGGAGCGCACCGGCTAACTTTGACCGACCGGAAGGGCCGAAGCCTATCCATTTCATTCCACGTGGATCGGGCGAAGATCCATCCGAATTGAATGCGAAAACTTCATCTGCTCGCGCTCTTCTTTCCGCTGTTCGCGCTGGCCCAGCCGGACACACTTTTCGTTCCTTCAGGATCGGAGGTATATCCGTACGCCGTGATCTACGATACGATCGTTCCGGCCGAACAATTCAAGATGATCGGCCGCTATGCGCATGATCCTGATCGGATCGCCGTGGAGCTGGACATCAAACGGGGCAAACCTTCCGGCGTTTATCGCGCCTATTATCCCGATGGAAAACCGCTGATCTTCGCCGTCTACGGCTGGGGATCGCTTCACGGTGACTGGACCGAGTACGATGAAATGGGCCGGATCGCGATCAAGGGAAAATACCGCGATGGAAAACGGGACGGCCTTTGGGCTTTTCGCAACCTTGGCATCCAGGGGCATTACAAGGAAGGAAAGAAGCACGGCCGCTGGAAGCGTTACGTGAACGGGCGTGTCGCGGAAAGTTCGCGCTACCGCAACGATGTGCTCACGCATGGCACGGAATTCAACGTTCCGTGATCATCTTCAAGTTTCTTAACCTGATCAGGAAACCAGTTCCGATCCAGATCCGTTAAATTGTGGACATGTTCAAGCCTCTCCTCCTTCATTACCGCTTCGCGATCCTTCTTTCGCTTCTCCCGATCGCCACGTTCGTGCAGGCGCAGGATGATGGCGCCAGCGTGAACAAGATCGAATCGCTTCTCTACCACATCGATCGCATGTACGTTGATGATGTGGAGAAGAAGGAATTGATCGATGCCGCGATCGTGAGCATTCTCGAAGAGCTCGATCCGCATTCCATCTACATCCCGAAGGAGGAACTCGAAGAAGTGAACGAACCGCTGAAAGGCAATTTCGAGGGCGTCGGCATCCAGTTCAACATCGTGCGCGATACGATCTACGTGGTTGATGCGATCGCTGGTGGTCCGAGCGAACGGCTGGGGATCCGCGCGGGCGATCGCATCGTGAAGATCGATGAGGAAGTGGTGGCCGGCGTGGGTTTCAAGAACAGTGATGTGATGAAGCGCCTGCGCGGAAAGAAAGGCAGCCGGGTCGCCGTTTCGATCCACCGCCGCGGAGAGCCTGAACTGCTGGTGTTCAACATCACCCGCGACAAGATCCCCATCTACAGCGTTGAGGCCGCGTACATGGCCGCACCGCATGTGGGCTACATCAAGGTGAGCCGTTTCAGCGCCACCACGATGAACGAATTCCGCGAAAAGCTGGATGATCTGAAGGCGAAAGGCATGGAGGACCTGATCCTGGATCTGCAAGGCAATGGCGGCGGCTACCTGCGCACCGCGATCGAAATGGCCGATGAATTCCTGGGCGATCGCAAATTGATCGTGTACACCGAAGGCCGCACTTCACCCCGCGAGGACACCTACTCCACCAAGGAAGGCCGCTTCGAGAAGGGAAGATTGGTGGTGCTGGTGGATGAAGGATCGGCGAGCGCGAGCGAGATCGTTAGCGGTGCCGTGCAGGACTGGGACCGCGGCATCATCATCGGGCGCCGCAGTTTCGGGAAAGGCCTGGTGCAACGCCCGGTAATGCTTCCTGATGGCAGCGCAGTTCGTCTTACGGTTTCACGTTACTACACGCCTTCCGGCCGATCCATCCAGAAGCCTTACGATGATGGTGTGGAAGCCTATCAGCGCGAAAAGTTCGAACGCTTGAAGAAAGGCCTGCTCACCAGCGTGGACAGCTCCCACCTCGATACGATCAAGTACTACACCATGAACAAGCGCGTGGTGTACGGCGGGGGCGGCATCATGCCCGATGTCTTCGTTCCGATCGATACCACGATGAGCTCCGATTACTTCGGCCAGCTCGTGCGCAAAGGCGTGCTCAACACGTTCGCTCTCAACTACGTCGACAAGAAGCGCGTGGCGCTGCTCACCCAATATCCCGATCCGGAATCGTTCCGCACTGCGTTCAAGTTCGAGGAGGAAATGCTCGCGGATCTGCAGGCACAGGCCGAAAAAGAGGATATCAAGCCAGATCCCGATGGCCTTCTCCGCTCGAAGCAGTTGATCGAGTTGCGGCTGAAAGCGCTGGTCGCACGCGATCTATGGGATACTTCCGCCTACTGGCAGATGATCAATTCGGACAATCCCGTGGATCCGAGTTTCCAGAAAGCGCTCGAAGCGTTGCAGGAGAACATGCACCAGCGGCTGGGAATGGCGCGGCCGTAGGCTGTTAATCTGCTGTTAAGGCGCCGATCTTACGGATGGATCCGTTAAATTCGCAGTCCCAAACCTTACCACAACTACGTTTACGATGAACAACAAAGTCCAGATAGCACTGTTGAGCGTGATCGCGATCGCACTTGTCGCCATTGCCATCGGCCTTTTCACCGGTAAGGATGAAGTGACCACTTCCAAGCCGATCGTGGCCGCCAACACCAACAACCCGACGCAGGCTGCTGCGGCCGCTGGTGGTGAGACCTTCGATCCGCTCGCGAACAACGACACGCCGGTGGACAATACGCCGAAGACCACGATCACCTTCGACAAGTATGAGCACGACTTCGGCAACATCAAGCAGGATTCCGAGAACCCGTACACTTTCAGCTTCACCAACACCGGCACCGAGCCGCTGATCATCGAGAGCGCCACCGGCAGCTGCGGTTGCACCGTTCCTGAGTATCCGAAGCATCCGATCGCACCAGGCGCCACCGAGAACATCAAAGTGGTGTACAAGCCCGGCAAGCAGGAGAACGCACAGACCAAGACCGTAACGATCGTAGCGAACACTGAACCGAAGGAGACCCAGTTGCGCATCAAGGCCAACGTGGAAAAGGTCGGCTGATCGGATCACCGAGAACTTTGAAAGCCCTGCCGTAAGGCGGGGCTTTTCTTTTTTGGGCGTTGCCCGCGGAAGCGGGCCCGGGCTCTCCCTTTCAAGTCCGCGCTCGCTACGCTCGCTGTGGGCTTTCCAGTACGATCCCTAACGCAAGATCAGAGTAGCGCAGGGTCCCGAAGCGGAGACCCTGCGGAGGATTTCGTCCTTAGAAAATCTTAAAGTTGAAAGTAGTACTCACATATCCGATGGATCATATGTTCTATTGTGAATAAATCAATCCGAATTCCAGGACTGCTATGGATATTTTCGTAATCATGAAACGGAGAAAGACAATAATTCGACATGGTCTCATCGACGCCTGTGAAGGGGACGGCATACATATCACAACGGATGGACCTGTGCGAATAGAGCGAATGATAATTAGAGATGCAGGGGGTGCCGGAATTCACATTGGACGCGGCTTGCCAGAAAATAAGAACAAGATTCGAATGAATGATTGGATTGGTCTTGTTGCAGATCTGGTAGCCATCGGAGGCGCATGTTCACTGGCTTTTGCAGTATGATATAGTACGAGTTGACGGCAAGAACGAATCACTCTATTTCATTCAAATCCCCCTGACTATTCCCTTCTCAGAAGGATGAAAGCACACTCTCACCCCAACCCATCGATCGCCTTTGCCATTTTCCGATCCTTCTCCGTCACCACATCACCGGCGCTGTGCGTGCTCAGCTTGACCTCCACCTTGTTGTACACGTTGCTCCATTCCGGGTGATGGTCCATCTTCTCGGCGATCAGCGCAACGCGCGTCATGAAGGCGAACGCTTCACTGAAATCCTTGAATTGGAAACTGCGCTTAAGCGCCCCTCCTTCTTCTCTCCATTCGCTCATTGTTCCACCGGTTGTTCGATCGGCGCCTGCGCGCTGATCAGGTTCATTTCCTTCAGCAGGTGTCCCGCCCCGGCGAACTTGTCGATCACGAAAAGCACGTAGCGGATATCCACCGAGATATTGCGGCAGATCTCCGGATCGAACTGGATGTCGCTCATCGTGCTTTCCCAGCTCCGATCGAAGTTGATCCCGATCAATTCGCCTTTTCCGTTCAACACTGGACTTCCGCTGTTGCCGCCTGTTGTGTGCAGCGATGAAGTGAAGCAGACAGGCAACGTTCCATTCACGCCATATGGCCCGTAATCCTTCGCGTTGTAAAGGTCGATCAGCCGCTGCGGCACATCGAATTCCACATCGCCGGGAATGTGCTTTTCGATCACGCCTTCAAGCGTTGTGCTCATCTCATAGACCACACCATCGCGCGGCTCGCTGCCTTCCACGTGGCCGTAGGAAAGGCGCAGCGTGCTGTTCGCATCGGGCCAGTACACCTGATCGGGGAAAAGCTCCATGCGCGCCTTCAGGTAGGTGCGCATCTGTGTTTCGATCCGATCGCTCAGTTGCGCATGCGTGGGCCGCACTTTCTCCAAAAAGGATCCCATGAAACTCCGCGCCGCGCGATACGCCGGATCTTCCTTCAACTTCTTCACACTCTTCGCGTTCAGTCCGGTGATAGCTTTCTCCAGCTTCTCGTTGGAAGTGAACACGCTTCGCGAATACAGATCATCCACCCAGGCATCGGCATCGCCCTTGAATTTCGTGTCGATCTCCTTCAAAACATCGGGTGCGAGTGAAGGATCGATGTGCTTGCGGTAGATCGGCAGCAATGCCTTGAACACTTTCCGATCGATCTCCACATCATAGTCCTTGAAATAACCGGGATTCCCCTTCTTGAATTCCGCGATCGCCGCATCGATCCCGCCTTTTTCCTTCAGCGCTTCATATTCTTCCAAGATCTTTCCAGCGCGATCGGCGAAACGCAGGATCTCCGGCCCGTAATACACCATTTCGATGAACAGATCGCGCGCAGTAGCGTACGGAACATATTCGCCATAGATCTTCTGCAATTCCGGAAGCACCTTGGAATATTCCGGATGTCCGGCGGCTTTCGTTGTGAACGTGCTTTCAAATTCGCGTTTCGTTCCGATCGTGTTGAGGTCCTTCAAACCGCGCAATTCACCGATCCATTTCTTGTACGCATTGCTGATCGAGGATTGCTTGTCTGCGTACTGGATGCGGGTGACATCGCTGCGTTGCATCGCCGCATCGATGATAGCGAGGCTCGCGCGCCGCATTTCGATCCGCATCGGATCGGCCTTGTCCACCACATACTCCACCGCGTACGAAGAGAGGTATCGCTGCGTATTACCAGGGAACCCGAAGATCATCGCGAAATCGCCTTCCTTCACGCCCTCCAGGCTGATCGGCAGAACGTGGCGCGGCTTGAACGGAACGTTGGACTCCGAAGGTTCGGCGGGTTTGTTATCAGCTCCCGCATAGATCCGGAAGATCGAAAAATCGCCGGTATGCCGTGGCCACACCCAGTTATCGGTATCGCCACCGAACTTGCCGATCCCGCTCGGCGGAGCGCCCACCAATCGAACATCGTTGAAGGTCTCCGTAACGATCAGGAAATAGGAATTCCCATAATTGAACGGTTTCACCGATGCGTTGTAATGCGTTCCATCCGTCGCACTTTTCACGATCGGTGCGGAAAGCTTCGCGACCATTTCGCGCCGCTGAGCTTCGCTCAAATTGGCATCGAGTGAAGGAAGGATCTGATCGGTGACATCTTCCATGCGGATGATGAACGTCGCCGTCAATCCTGGATTCTTCAATTCGGAGGCATGATCCTTCGCCCAGAAACCGTTCTTGAGATAGTCGTTCTCGATCGAAGAATGATTCGCGATCTGCCCGAAACCGCAGTGATGGTTGGTGAGGATCAGTCCATCCGGTCCGATCACTTCAGCCGTGCAACCGCCCCCGAAAAGCACCACCGCATCCTTGATGCTGCCGTTGTTGAGGCTGTAGATCTGTTCCGCGGTGATCTGCATGCCGGCGGTCTGCATGTTGCCCTCGATGCTCTTGAGCAGCGTTGGCAGCCACATGCCTTCGTAGGCGTGCAGTAGTGAAGAGATGCAGAGAAGCAGGCTGGCCAGCGGGATCCGAAGAAATTTCATGTCGTTGATCGGTCGGTGTTGAAGGCCGCAATTTACGGATCGCAAAAGCGGTGGTCGTGACGTGCGGAACGTTCGGCCCACGCGCACGTTGTGGAAGCATCTCCCCTTCCGATCCGCAGATCGGAGTGGCATCATCGCGTGGGCTGCGCCGATAGGAGGATCGCTTCTTGTTGCACGAACATTGAAGTGCAGAGGAAAAACGGATCTAATGGCGGATCAGGGAACGAATTCGGAACGGATAGGCATGCGCCCACGCGCGGCGTGGTTGATCGTTGCTGTGCTCATCGTGCTGGCGGTGATCATGTTCACCCGCGATAACGATCAGGTGGATGACAAGCGTGAGCCTTCACCCACACCGACGAACGAGAACGTGCACGAGATCGCTCCGTAACATCATTTCAAAAATGGATATGAAATACCTGATCGGACTATTGCCTCTGATCGCTGCCAGTTGTAGCGGCGACCGCGAACCCGAATGGAAGGGCGATCAAGTGGAAGGTGTTGCCGTTACCGAAGAAGCTGTGGTGCTGGAACCTGTGGTGGTCGATACTTCATCCGTATCGGACACGATCAGGCATTCCAACGATCGGTTCCGGAACGTTACCGTTACCACGGTGGCCGAAAAGGAATTCAGGGTCCAGGGTGAAGCGCAGGTGTTCGAAGCGAACATCTCCTGGGTGATCGAAGATGGCCACAATGTGTTGAAGGAAGGTCACGAGACAACATCCGCAGGCGCACCCGAGTGGGGAAAATTCGACTTCACTGTAACGGCGGAGAAGCAGCGCGAGAATTCCACACTACACCTCATCCTGTTCGAGGGAAGCCCGAAGGACGGAAGCCGCACGCACGAACTCCCGATCCTGCTTTATTGAGGAATTCGACCGGAATGGATCACTCCGATGCCTTTCCGTTCTCCTCTTTATGCTCCTCTTCCTTGTGGATGTTCTTCGCTGAGCCGAAGTACTTGCCGGAACCTAGTTCCGAAGGCATGCCGTAGGCTACATCCGTGGGGTTCTCCTCCTGCTTTGCAGCACGCACCGCACGATCGTATAATTTCTTGGCCGCTAAGCGCTTGCGCCGTGCATTGGCCTGACTGTCGTTCGCCATTTTCCTTGGATTACCAGATGAAGTTAATACCGTCAGCGGCGCATCTTGTTGATCAGGAAACCGATCAAGGCGACCACCAGCACCACCACGATGATGCCGGACCATACGCCCGCCTCGAAGATGTCGCCGATCGCGGAACAACTGCTGAGCCCTGCGGTGAGAAGAACGAATAACATGGGAAGGAATGAACGCTGTATCATTTCGATCTGTTTTCACCATCAGCAACAGAGTTTGTGCCGATCGGAAATGTTAAGAATGGATCGGACCGATCCGCGCATCGTTTCGGTTGCTGATCTTCGCGCCCCGTTATGAAGAAGATCGCCGAAAGCCGCAAGCTGCTGGGTGCCACGAGCGCCACCACGTTGAAGGAATTGAACACGCTCTACCGCAACCTGATCAAGCTGAACCATCCGGACAAATTCCAGGATGAGAAATTGAAACTTGAGGCCGAAGAGAACAGCCAGAAGGTGATCAACGCGTACAAATTCCTCGAAAGCATCCACCCGGAAACGCACAAGCTGAATGCGGAGGAATTCGAGAAGACCGTGGCCAGCAACATCACCGACTGGCATTACCGATCGATGACGCTGCACCTCACGTTCGGCGATGGAAGTGTGTATGAATTCTATGGAGTAACGCCGAACGTGTTCAACAAATTCGTGAACACGAACGGGAACACGCGCTTTGCGCGCCGCCATATCATCGGAACGTATGCGCACCGGAAGGTGAGCGGGCCGAAGGTGAAGGAATGAAAAAGCCTGGCCGATCGGCCGGGCTTCTCTTTCGATCGATGACCAAGTCTTAATTCACCTTTACCGCTTTCTTCACGATCGGCTCGCCATCGAGAAGCAGCGTTACGTAGTAGATCCCTGCGCCCAAGATCGGCGGTCTGCCATTCGTATTCGTACTGGCCTGCTTCCATTTGCGCTTCATGCAACACGCGCAGTTGTTTGCCATCACTGCTGTTGGCCATCAGTTGCATGCGGCCGCTGCGTTCCAGGTTGTAGTAGACCGTTGTTTGCTCATTGAAGGGGTTGGGCTGGATGCGCAGGTTGCGATCGCCTTCTGGATCATCGAGTCCGGTGCCATCATCGATCATATCGCCGTCCACCATTGGATCGGAAAATTCATCTCGTGCTTGATATTTAACTCGAACTGGTTGGCCGGATCATTTTCCCAGCCCACAAAGTCGGTGTTCGCATTTGATAAATTGAATGGCACAGTCACTTGTGCATTTAACTGCCCAAGAACAACCATCGTACAGGCCAGTGTGATCGGCCTGAAACTCATTCTTTTTTTCATTGTCTTTCGGTCTTAGCGAAAGACCGGACCTAGCTAATCAATCGATCAACACGAACTTGAACATGCCTT
Source organism: Bacteroidota bacterium (assembly GCA_023418095.1). Taxonomy (GTDB): domain Bacteria; phylum Bacteroidota; class Bacteroidia; order Flavobacteriales_F; family PHOS-HE28; genus PHOS-HE28. The sequence goes on along the minus strand of JAEZDL010000005.1, from coordinate 1,364 downwards.
GCCTCCCATTGGTCTGCACCCGCATTACATAGGCTCCACGCGCCCAAGATCCTACATCCATAGTTAACATACCCGTCACCGAGCCCCCGTCCCATATCCTGCGGCCCATTGTATCGTAAATACTCACGGTTGATCCCACAGAAAGGCCGCGCATCCCAATCTCATCTGTCGCAGGGTTTGGATACACGGTGACATTAGCCAACACACCTTCTGAAATATCAGTAGTAGTGTGCGAAACTGAGACATTGTCTATCAATGTATACGACCGCGGATACCAAACCTGGGTTGAGCCAGGGGTACCTAGATGAAGGGTATCTGTATTGGCATTATCGAAATGGTTGCCTATCATGATATACTCGTACGCGCTGTCTGCCACGAAGGTGCCGCTCACAAATGTCCACCCCACCGTATCCGAAATAATCTCTGGGTGATGGACATGAGCGAAATTTCCAGGTGTAGCTAGCTCATCACCTTGAAACCATGGTCTAGGTTCCATGGTGAACAACACACCGATCTTGCTGGTCGCCAACCAGAATTGCGGATATGGCGCATTCCCACCAAAACCTGCATTCGCATAGAAGCTCACCTCGTAGCTCTGCCCGCTTATCAGTGGCTCAACTAACTGTGACATCGCATATTCCATGTCCTGGGGTACATAATGGGTTATTACGCCCAGATACGCATCTCCATCTTGTGGTTCCTGTAAGGTGAAATGATTAAGTGGTACTCCATTAGTGGATCCGTCTGGGACACAGCGTAAAAAATGATCAGGTGTACCGCTTGCAGAGAACCAATGTGTTGGTCCTGGGTAAAAGCTTAATCCAGCCATACATGAGTCGGTCTCCTCGAAACTGGGGTTTTGAACCAAATTCTGTGAGTACAAAGGCAAGGCCACAACAAACAGAAAACAGCCTAACAAAAGTGGTAAGCCTTTGCCGTGCCGTTTACTGTTCATCGTTTGGTAAAGCATTTTGTTCAAGTTCATTTGATACGATCCTCGGCACCGCCTGTGGCAGTGGTTTTTTCCGAGGCTGCATCGGTCCGATCTTTCTTCACTCCTCTTTATTAGTCAGAATTCATGCAATGGTAGCGGCTGGAGTAAATTCCTTTCCCAAAGCAAGTTAGTCTTTGTTCAGCGTCTGTCAGACGGCCTTCGAACAATGGACATCGTGAAGGCGGGTAACGCTGCCTGCAACATCTGCAGGCAGTGTTACCTTTGTTTCAGCTTGTTTTCATCTTCTTCCAAGGTTGGTGTGACACAAGTGACCAAAGCCCCCGGTGCTCGAACACCGGGGGCTTCTTTGTTGCGCGCATTGGCGCATTATTGTAGAGAGAGAGAGAGAGAGAGAGAGAGAGAGAGAGAG
>JAEZDL010000261.1 GCA_023418095.1 Bacteroidota bacterium | reverse complement strand
GCAGTGAAAAGTCGTCAGGGAAGCCGGCGCAGATCGTGGGGGACATGCGTGAGCGTCGAAGGCAATCTACAACGCGCTCAAATAAAGCCCGCGTGAATTTCGATGCGGTTTTGCGTGCGCTCCGCGCCTGCCTGAAGCTGTTCATCCATGCGCTTGCGCATGTTCGACCGGCATGCTGCGGATCGCATCGTCGCGCCGCTCGTGCGATGGCATGGAATCGAGCGTCGTCGCGCCGACCCGCGCGTCGCCGAGCGCGTCGCCGACCAGGATCAGCCCGGGCAGCGTGCCGTCCTCGACCGGCATCGCCGCCAGGCCGGCGAGGGTGGTGAGGACGCGCCGCTCGTCGGGGCGCGACGCCCCGTGCACGACCGCGGCGGGCGTGTCGGCGGGAAGATGGACCATCAGCGCGCGGGCGATGCGCGCGCGCCGGGACAGGCCCATGTAGATGGCCAGGGTGGTGCCGCTGCGCGCCAGCGCGGCCCAGTCCGGTTCGCCGTGGTCGGCGGTGTGCGCGGTGACGAAGCTGACGCCATGGCAGTGCGCGCGATGGGTGAGCGAAACGCCGAGCGCGGCGGCGGCGGCGAAGGCGGCACTGACGCCGTTGATCACGCGGACCTGGACGCCGGCCGCCTGCAGGAAGGCGATTTCCTCGCCGGCCCGGCCGAACAGCAGCGCGTCGCCGCCCTTTACCCGCACCACGCGCAGGCCCTGCAGCGCATAGCGCCGCATCAGCCGGCAGATGAAATCCTGCGGCGTGGAGCGGCAGCCGCCGCGCTTGCCGACGCGGACCACGCGCGCCGCCGGCGCGAACGCGGTGATGTCCGGATCCACCAGTTCGTCCAGCAGCAGCACCTCGGCCTGCCCCAGCGCACGCACCGCCTTCAGCGTCAGCAGTTCGAGGTCGCCGGGACCGGCGGAGAGCAGGACGACTTCGGCGGGCATGCGGTTGGAGATGGGCGACTGGTGGCGCGTGTACTGGGTCATACCGTTCTCCGGTGGCGATCTGGTCAGGCGCGCGCCGGCTCGCGGGCCAGACGCAGGAGCTGGGGCGTGCAGGAGCCGCAGACCGTGCCGCAGCCCAGCCGCTCGCGCAGGGTGGCGAGGTCGGCCCCGGCACGCACTTCGTCGCGGATCGCCGATTCGGTGACCTGCCGGCAGACGCAGACCACGGGATCGCGCGCCACGCTGGCGAGCGTGGTGAAGGCCGACAGGCGCGGACCGCGCCAGGGCGCACCGGCGAGCGCCGTGCGCAGCAGGGCTTCGCCGCCCGCTTCCGGCCCGCTCCAGAGCAGGCCGTCGATGCGGCTGTCGGGACCGGCGCCGCGCCAGGCCACGCGCCGCAGCTGTCCGCGGCGCGCATCGCGGTACTCGAGCGTGTCGGGGTCGGCGCCGAGATCGAGCGCACGATCCAGCGCGGACAGCCACTCCGCAGGCATGGGGGCGGCCGATGCGGCGCGCAGCACGACCCAGGCGATGTCCGCGCCTTCGTCCGTGTCCGCATCGGCATCGGCCGCGGCCTGCAGCGACAGTCCGGCATAGCCGCAGTCGCGCAGCAGCGGCTGCAGCGCCTCGCGCATCGCCAGCGCATTGCCGCGGCGCGCGGCGAGCAGATGCCAGGCGAACCCGGCGCGCTCCACGCGCACGGCCGCGTGCTTGAGTTCGGGCTGGCGCGAGCGCTGGTCCACCGCCGGCAGGCTGACCGCGTTGATGCCGCCGCTCGACAGGTGTTGGCCGCTCCAGTGCATGGCCGCGAAGACCGTGCCCGAGGACAGCTCGTCCGACAGCTCCAGCGGCAGCACCAGTTCGCCGCGTTTGCTGGCCACGCGCACCAGCTCGCCCGCCTTCAGTCCGCGTCGCGCGGCATCCTCCGGATGCATGCGCAGGGCCGGATCGGGGCTGTGCGCGAACAGCGCCGGCACGCGGCCGGTGCGCGACATGCCGTGCCACTGGTCGCGCAGGCGTCCGGTCAGCAGGCGTAGCGGATAACGCGCCGACACCGGTTCGGCAACGGTGCGGTAGGGCGTGGGATGGAACCGCGCGCGGCCGTCCGCAGTGGCGAACACGCCGTCCGCATAGCGCCGCGCCTGCCCGGCCGTTGCTCCGGCGGGCATCGGCCACTGTTGCGGACCGCCGCGTTCGAGCAGCGGATAGTCGAGTCCACCGATGTCGATGTCGCGACCGATCGTGAGCGCACGGTGCTCGTCGAAGATCGCCGCCGGCGTTCCGGCGCCGAACAGCGGCGCTGCTACGGGCGCGGCGAGTCTCGCCTCCAGCCTGAGTGCGACCTCGCGCGCGATCCACCAGTCCGGCTTCGCCTGCCCCGGCGGCGCCACCGCCGCGCGCACGCGCGAGATGCGCCGCTCGGAATTGGTGACCGTGCCCTCCTTCTCGCCCCAGGTGCTGGCCGGCAGCAGCGCGTCGGCGTAGGGCACGGTGTCGGTGCCGGCGTAGCACTCCTGCACGATGACGTACTCGGCGCGCTGCAGCGCCTCGCGCACGCGGCCGATGTCGGGCATCGAATGGGCGGGATTGGTGCAGGCGATCCAGACCGCCTTGACCCTGCCGCTGTGCAGCGCGTCGAACAGTTCCACCGCGGCCAGCCCCGGCTTTGCCGGCAGCGTGGCCGGCGGCAGCGACCACAGCGCCTCGACCTCGGCGCGGTGCGCCTGGTTGTCCAGTTCGCGATGCGCGGCCAGCATGGTCGCCATGCCGCCCACCTCGCGCCCGCCCATGGCGTTGGGCTGGCCGGTGAGCGAGAACGGCCCCGCGCCCGGGCGCCCGAGCTGGCGCGTGGCCAGGTGCAGGTGGATCAGGGCGAGGTTCTTGTCGGTGCCGTGCGCGGACTGGTTCAGGCCCATGCAGTACAGCGACAGCGCCGCAGGGCTGCGTCCGAACCATTCGGCCGCGGTCACCAGGTCCTGGGCCTCGATGCCGCAGAGTTCGGCCGACATGCGCGGCGTGTACTCGCGCAGCAGCTGCTTGAGCTCGCCGAAGCCGTGGGTATGCGCGGCGATGAAGTCCTGGTCCAGCAGTCCTTCCCAGACCAGGTGGTGGAGCATGCCGTTGAACAGCGCGACGTCGGTGCC
>JAEZDL010000241.1 GCA_023418095.1 Bacteroidota bacterium | reverse complement strand
GTTTCACCAGCAATGGGCGCTGGTACAGGGGCAGGTGATCGCTCACTGGATCGTGGAAGACCACGATATCGTTACGATCGTAACCGTTCCATGCGGCGGTGCGATCCACCAGGAGCACATCGCCCGGCAGGAGCGTGGCGTACATGCTCGTACTGTCCACGATCACCCAGCGGGCGATGAAAAAGTACAGCAACACCAGCAGAACGATCGCCAGCACTGCGGCCTTCGCCCACTCCTTCATGTCCACGATCTCTCGATCACCCTTCGGAATGAAGTGCGATCGAATTCCCTTCACTGTCCTTGAAGAAGGCCATGTAACCGATCTGATCGCTGATCTTCGTTTTGTGCATCATGATCTTTCCGCCGGCTTCTTCCACGCGTCCCAGCGGTATGTTCAGATCCGGATCGCCATTGAAGTAGATCACCACACCGTTATCGCTCGGCTTATGGAATTCGCTTTTCACCAACGCTCCGCCGCTGAGCTTCCTGTCGTTCTGGTCGTACGGGAACATCACCATTTGAAGTTCTGGAAGGTCCATCAGCTCCATTTTCACATCGAAGACCGTTTCGTAGAAACGCTGCGCACGGGCCAGATCGGTGGCCGGTATCTCGAACCAATTGAGGATCCTGTTCTTTTCCATTTTAAGTGATCGGTATTCCGACCCCAAACTAATCAAACAGCGTTCGCTTGCGCACCCAACCAGTTCGCTATGATCTGCGGCCCGGCTGGTGTAAGCACGCTTTCTGGATGGAATTGCACGCCGCAGACGTCGAACTTCCGGTGACGCAACGCCATGATCACGCCATGTTCGCTTCTCGCGGTAATGGAGAGTGAAGGAGGGAAGGTGGCTGGATCGGCGGCCCAGGAATGATAAAGGCCCACCGGAAAATGGGAAGGAAGTCCATTGAAAAGTGGATCGATCGGTTCAACCGGCACACAATCCACCGCCACACCATGCATCACGTTGGGTTGATTGAACAACGTACCGCCGCAGATCTCCACGATGGCCTGCATGCCCAGACAGATCCCAAGGATCGGTCTGTGCGGCATCAGTTTCCAGAGCAGTTCCATCATGATCCCCGCTTCGCTCGGAAGACCCGGTCCCGGAGAGAGAACGATCCGATCGTAAGTCGCAGCTTCATCCACGCCGATCGCATCATTGCGGATCACATCAACGTGCGAATAAGGCTCGAGCAGATGATGTAGGTTCCAGGTGAAACTATCGTAATTGTCCAGCAGAAGTACGCGCATCGGTCCGATCAATAGAGCAGTTCGCCGTCGTTGCCCAGCGGACGCCTTTGTTCATACTTCATGTCGCGCAGGATGCTCGCCTTCACATTGATGCGGAAGGTGAAACTTTTGCGGATGCCGATCGGGATCACGTTGAGGTTGAATTCCCAGCAATGCAGGTCCCAGTAAAGGTTCAGCGAGGTAGGCGTCCATTCCTCGGCCACCAGATCGTAGCCGCTGCTGAAACCGAGCTTCCAATATTTCAGGATGTTCACATCACCATTGAAGAGAACGCTTTGCCGTTGGGAATCCGTGATCGAATCGCCAGCATACGCGCGGTCGATGTCGTAACTGTAGTTCACGCCAAGCCGCCACGGAAGACTGAAATTGATACGCGCGCCGCGTGATGGATCGGCTTCCTCGACTACCGTTTCGTTGTAGCCGACCTGATCTCCGCTCTGTACCGACTGCCCATATTTCGTGCTCTTCACATCGAAACCGATCGCGACATTGGTGGATAGCATGCGAGCCAATTTTCCGGTGCTTGAATATTCGCTGCGATCGATGCGCTGGCCTGCGTAGTTCACGGCGTACGGATCCCAGATGCTCACATAGTTCAAGTTGATCCGGTTGAAGAGCATGGTGCGTGCGGATACATTCACCGGCGACCAGCGCAGGGAATCCTTCAACAGATCGTAGCTCGTATTGAAGCCTACAAAATCGATCAGCCCGATCTTCTTCACATCACTTCCGCTTTCGGTTTTCCGATCGCGCACTTTGGCTTCGAGGCTTTGGATCAATCCGAGGTTCAGTGTGCCGCTTTCGCCGGCAGGCGGTTCGCCAAAGATGCCGATCTCGAACGGCGAGTAGCTGATCGGAACGCCGGACGTATCCAGACCAAGACTGATCGTCCGGCCCATGTCGGGCCGGTAATTGAAACCGATCGTAGGTGTGATCACATGGCGCACGGCCTGCACGGAATTTCCGCGCAATGTGTACATGCCGTAAAGTTTGCTGGTGAGGTTCGCACCCATGCTCACTTCGCTCACGCGCCTGACGCCCGGGATCGTATCGCGCAGCACCAGATCGCCAGCAGGATCGTAGCGCGCACGCAATGATTCGAAATAGATCCGCTCGGTGTGTCTTATCTCCGGATTCAAACTGAAATAGCGTGTCTTCACCGTGCTGGTGAGCGCTTGGATCACACGAACGCCATTGCGCATTTCACCGAGCAGTTCCGGCAGATCGCCGCGGCGAAGGCGATCCTCAGTGGTGTTCAAACGATTTTCAAAATTGAGCGAACTGCTGAAACCGATCTGATCGTACCAGCGCGATGGCGCCGCCGGCTCACGCATCATCTGGATCGGGAAGATCCGCTGCAGGTTGATGGTCGCGGCTGGCAGTGTGATCTGGAAACTGCTATCCAATGTATTCTGGCTGTGCCGCGCATTCAGCGTAAAACTGTACGGCCGTGCAGGCCAGAGGTGCGTCCAGGCGATGTTGCTCTGGAACGTGTTGCTGAGGTAATCGTTCAGGTTACTGTTCAGGTTGCTGGTGAAGTTGTTGCTGGAACCCAGGTTCACACTCGCCGTGAACCGATCGGTGAGGCTTGCTTTTGGATCAACAAGATGATTCCAACGGATGAAGAAGTTCGTTTGCCTTCTGAAATCCGGGAATTCAGGATCGCTGCGCAGAAGCGTGCTCCGGCTCAGATCCAGATTGCCTGAAAATCGATAGCGCGACTTGTAACGGGTAACACTTCGCAGCCCCCAGCTTCCGCGGCTGTAGATGTCGCCGGTGATCTGCTGATCGAAATGATCGCTGATCGGGAGATAATATCCACCGTTCAACAGGAAATAACCGAGCTGATCGGAAACCCCGTAAGTCGGGATCAGGATGCCGCTCGATCCGCCCTTCTTGTTCGGGAAGAACCCGAAGGGAACCGCGATCGGCGTGGGGAATTTGTGATCGAGCTTGTGCAGATTTGCTTTCGATCGGAGAAATGCCGTGAGGTCATTCAACCCTTCCGTTCCATAAAGACGGATCCGGCGTACAGCAGATCTTCTTGTGAATTGAAAAGGACGGAATTTCATGTACGCAGGCCCGGTCACGATCTTATCATCGGGGATCACGATCATCTTGCTCACCTGAAAATGATAATGCGGGTAGGGCCGATCGCAAGTGGTGAGCATGCCGCCTTTGCTGTGTACCTCCGCATTGGATAAACGCTTGCTCAGTGAAGCGTGCACCCAGGTCTCCTGTTCCTGCGTGCGCACCTCGCGGATCAATCCCTGTTTCGTCGTGAAATTGTAACGGATGCTGTCCGCTTCTATCGTATGGCCATCCTGCACGAAATTCGGTTTGCCCGCGATCGTTCCGGTGCTATCCGGTGCACCAAACGCCATCGCTTCCTCGTTCTTGAAACTGAAGCTGATCCGCTCCGCCGTAAGTTGAACATCGCCGTATTTCACCGTTGCCGCACCGAAGAGGTACACCGTTTGCTCAAGCAGATCGTAACGGATGCTGTCGCGTGCGGAATATTGCACCTCCTGCTCCAGCGCCTGTCCCCATAATGGGATCTGCCACCACATCAACATGGAAATGATGAAAACTGCGACCGCCTTGGGACCCTGTTGCGGGCGCCACTGGTTAGCTTCGCGCCGTGAGGGCCGGATGCATGGCGGTGGGGTCATTTTCCTGCTTCCCTTTCGGGAAGGCGGGCCGAAAATTACGCATCGCCTTCCGCGGGGCATGGAACGATCGGGAACTGTCATGAAGTATTTGCTCGCATGCTTCGCGTTCTTCGTGTTCATAACCGGGCTTCAGGCCCAGCAGCCGGGCACCGATCCGAACCGCATCCGCACCGTGGTGATCGATGCGGGCCACGGCGGAAAAGATCCTGGGGCGATCGGTAGCGGACGGTACAAGGCCACCGAGAAGGACATCGCGCTCAACGTTTCGCTTCTCGCCGGCAAATACATCAGGGAGGCTTTTCCCGATGTGCAGGTGATCTACACACGCGAGGACGATCGCTTCATCGAGCTCATGGAACGATCCATGATCGCCAACCGCGCCAAGGCCGATCTGTTCATCAGCATCCATTGCAATTCGAACGAGAAGAAGGATCCGATCGGCAGTGAGACGTTCGTGATGGGTCTGCACAAGACCGAGGCGAACATGAAGGTGGCGATGAAGGAGAACGCCGCGATCCTGCTGGAAGAGGATCATCAGTTGAAATACGATGGTTTCGATCCGAAGGACCCGGAAAGCATCATCGCGCTCAGCCTTCGCCAGAACGTTCACCTGGATCACAGCCTTCTCTACAGTTCACTCGTGCAGAAACAATTCCGCGAGAAAGTGGGCCGTTCCGATCGGGGAGTGAAGCAGGCGGGTTTCCTGGTGATCAGTTACACCACCATGCCGGCAGTGCTGGTCGAGTTGGGTTTCCTCAGCAATCCTGCGGAAGAGGATTTCCTCCAAAGTTCGAAAGGGCAGGATTACATGGCCAGCGCGATCTACCGCGCCTTCAAGGAATATAAGGTGATGATGGAAGGCGTGTCAAGCACGCCGGTCGTGCAGGCAAAGCCGGAAGAGAAGGCTCCGGAGGATCCAAAGCTTCCCGTCCAGATCGCGGATGGCGTGCGTTTCAAGGTGCAACTGGCGACCTCCAGTTCACGGATCGGAACAAAGGCCGAACAATTCAAGGGAATGGAAGGTGTGGAGGAGCATGAAGGCGCCGGACTTTTCAAGTACACCGTTGGAAATGAACCCACATTGAACGATGCCCGTGCGCTGCAACAGAGCTGCAAGGAGAAGGGTTTCGAAGGCGCGTTCATCGTGGCTTTCCGCAACGGCGAACGCATCGACCTTCAAGAAGCAGTTAAATTAGCGCAGGGCCACTGAAGCTGGCCCTCCTGAATGAAGATCAAAAAAGAGTATACCATAGCATTGATGGTCCTGGCCGGTATCGGCCTTCTTATTTTCGGCATCAACTTCCTGAAAGGCCTCGATCTATTCCAGAAGCGCAACGTCTACCACGCGCTGTACAACGATATCTCCGGGATCAACGAGTCCACGCCGGTGTTCTACAACGGCTTCAAGGTGGGGCAGGTGATCAGCACCGAGTTGATGGACGATGGATCGGGCCGGATCGCCGTTGGCTTTCAGTTGAACGAGGAACAATTGAAGTTCCCGAAGGATACGAAAGTGCAGATCTACAGTGCCGATCTTTTCTCGCGTTCGTTGAAGCTCCTGATCGGTGAAAGCAACGTGCCCGCCGAGCCGGGTGATACGCTTGCGGGCGATGCACAGATGACGCTGACCGATGCGGTGAGCTCGCAGATCGATCCGCTGAAGAAGCGCGCCGAGAGCATGATCGCCAATGTGGATTCACTGCTCACACGGTTGCAATTGATCCTGAACGATGAAGCGCGCGATGACATCGATGCCGGCTTCACCAGTATTCGCAAAACGCTCGATGCGTTGCACCGATCGGCAGAACGGATCGATGCGCTGATCGCGCAGGAAAGCGCTTCGATCGGCATGGTGGTGAAGAATCTTGAAAAGGTCTCCAGCAACCTGGTGGCCTACAACGAAGGGATCGTGAAGATCCTGAACAACATGGATACGGTGACATCTTCGCTCGCCGCCGGACAACTGGACAGCATAATGCACAACATGAGTGCGAGCAGCACGCAATTGAAGTCCATGATGACGAGGATGGAGAACGGCGAAGGAACGCTGGGTGCCTTGTTGAAGAACGATACGCTTTACACGAATCTCGAATCGGCAAGCCGCGAATTGGATATGCTGCTGGAGGACGTGCGGCTCAATCCGAACCGTTACGTGAACATCTCACTGATCGGCCGATCGGACAAATTGCCCAAGTTGAGCAAAAGCGATGTCGAACGCATAAAGACTTCCATTCAGGAGGATGTGAAGGAATGACGTTCACGATCGCAAACCTGGTCTTCGTTCTTCTACTGGCCTTCGCCATCTTCTGGTTCGCGCGAAACATCGGCCGCATTCGTCGCAACATCCTGCTTGGGAAAGAAGAGGATCGCACCGATCGCAAGGCCGAGCGCTGGGCGATCATGGCGCGTGTAGCGCTCGGACAGAGCAAGATGATGATGCGTCCGGTCGCTGGCGTGATGCACATCCTGATCTATCTCGGCTTCATCATCATCAACATCGAGATCCTGGAGATCATGATCGATGGGATCTTCGGGACACATCGGCTCTTCGCCTTCCTCGGTGGTTTCTATTCATTCCTGATCGGTTTCTTCGAGGTCCTGGCGCTGTTGGTGATCGTGGCCTGCGTGGTCTTCCTGGCGAGAAGGTACGTGATCCGCATCGCGCGTTTCTGGGGCTATGAGATGACACGCGGTCCACAGCGCGATGCCACGATCATCCTTGTATCGGAGATCTTGCTGATGCTCGCTTTCCTCAATTGGAATGCTGCGGATCAAACTCTGGCGCAGCGCGGCATCGAGCCGTATATCCAGGCTGGTGCGTTCCCGATCAGCGGTTGGTTGCAGTCATTGTACACTTCAGTCGCAGATCAGCCCTTGATCTTCATGGAACGCTTCTTCTGGTGGTTCCACATCGTAGGCGTGCTCGCCTTCATGAACTACCTCGTGGTGAGCAAACACCTGCATATCGCGCTCGCCTTCCCGAACGTGTGGTACAGCAAGCTGAAGCCACGCACGGAGATGAAGAACATGGATCGGGTGACCGAGGAAGTAAAGCTCATGCTCGATCCATCACTTCCGCCGCCGCCCGCACCCGATCCAAATGCACCGCCAGAGCGATTCGGCGTGAAGGATGTTTTCGATCTGAGCTGGAAGAGCCTGCTGGATGGTTACTCCTGTACCGAATGTGGCCGCTGTTCGAGCGAATGTCCCGCCACCATCACGGGCAAATTGCTCAGTCCGCGCAAGATCGTGATGAACACACGCGATCGGATCGAAGAGGTGGGCCGCAACATCGATCGCAACGGAAAGTTCGAAGATGATGGCAAGGACCTTCATTCCTGGATCAGTGATGAGGAGCTTTGGGCCTGCACCACATGCAACGCATGCACGCTTGCATGTCCGGTGAACATCGATCCGGTGCACATCATACTGGAGATGCGCCGCTACCTGGTAATGGAACAAAGCCGCACGCGCCCGGCGCTCACCAGCATGTTCACCAATGTGGAGAACAATGGCGCACCCTGGCCGTTCGGGCCGGATCGGAGGTTGGAGTGGGTGGAGAAATAGTTGTCGGTTGACAGTTGTTAGTTGTCAGGAATAATGGGTTCCATCACTTCATTCACCAAACTGGCAGCCTGGCAAAAAGCCCGGGAAGTACGGAAGGGGATCCGTGCACTTGTACGTCGTTGGCCTGCTGAGGAAAAATTCAGGTTGACGGATCAGATCATCCGCAGCAGCCGCGGAGCATGCTCAAATATCGCAGAAGGTTATGGAAGATTCAGAGAGAAGGACAATGTGAGATTCTGCCGAATGGCAAAAGGTTCGATCCATGAGACACAGGATCATTTGACCACAGCTTTTGATGAGGAATTCATTTCCGCACAGGAATTGAAGCAACATTGGGCACTGGCTGAAGAAGCGCTCCGTGTGATCAATGGATATATCAACTATTTACAAAAGATGACGGATAACAATTCCGTTTCCGATCCGCACGTCGATTATAGTACGTCGTTCTCGATCTCCGAGGATGTTCCCGACGACCTGCCCCTGACAACCGACAACTGACAGCTGACAACTGCCATGGAAATAAGAACAATGGCCGAATACGCCGCTGCCGGCGAAACACCCGAAGTGCTCTTCTGGGTGGGTTGCATGGGCAGTTTCGATGATCGTGCGCGGCGGATCACCAAGGCGTTCGCCAAACTGCTGAATGCTTCCGGGGTGAAGTTCGCCGTGCTTGGATCGGAGGAAAGCTGCACCGGCGATCCGGCTCGACGCGCCGGGAATGAATTCTTGTTCCAGATGCAGGCGATGCAGAACATCGCTGTACTGAACGGGTACGGGATCAAGCGGATCGTTTCAGCATGCCCGCATTGTTTCAACATGCTGAAGAATGAATATCCGGTGTTGGGTGGATCCTATGAAGTGATGCATCACACGCAGTTCCTTAATGCGTTGTTGAGAGAAGGAAGGTTGAAGGTTGAAGGTGGAACTTTCCGCGGAAGGAGGATCACATTCCACGATCCATGTTACCTCGGCCGCGGGAATGGTGAATACGAAGCTCCTCGTGAGTTGCTCGAAAAGCTTGATGTGGAACTGGTGGAAATGAAGCGCAGCCGCGCACACGGTCTTTGCTGCGGCGCAGGCGGCGCACAGATGTTCAAGGAGGCCGAACCGGGCAAAAGGGAGATCAACATCGAGCGCTCAGAGGAAGCGATCGGAACCGGTTCCCAGATCATCGCCGCCGGTTGTCCGTTCTGCAACACCATGCTCACCGATGGTGTAAAACATTTCAACAAGGAAGCTGTTGTACAAGTAAGCGATCTGGCGGAACTGATCGCACAGGCCGCCGATCTTTGATCGCGAACACGTTGTCGTATAATTGTGCGACAGCGGTACGATAGTTGAAATTGTGAGTACGAACTTCCAAAGCCTCAAGCCATGACCACAACAGCACCCTCCAGTATCCGTACGATCGCAGAGATGCCTGTTCATGCGCGCATCTGGGTTTACAAGACGCCGCGCTTGCTGGGCCAGGCGGAACAGAAATTGGTGCGCGAGCGTGGTGCGGATTTCGCCGCCGGCTGGGCCGCGCACGGCGCCCCGCTCGATGCTTGCGTGGATGTGCTGCATGACCGTTTCGTGGTGATCGCGGTTGATGAGGAGCAGGCACATGCATCGGGCTGCAGCATCGATAAGAGCGTGGGATTCATCAAACAACTGGAGTACGACCTGAACCTGATGCTCACCGATCGCATGATCGTGATCTTCGACCAGGATGAGAAGATCGTAAGCTGCCGTTTGCAGGAACTTCCGGATCTCATCAAGGAAGGGATCATCACCGGCGACACCATGATCTACGATGATCTGGTGGGCACGATCGGCGACCTGCGCGACCGTTTTCATGTGCCGCTTCGCGAGAGCTGGCTGCAACGTTACCTGTAGATCCGTACCGTTTACCCGATCGGGTATGGAAAACTCTTGACCTCCGGGCGGAGCATTTTCGCCGTGTATGGCCAACTTAGTGGCTGCAAAGCATAACGTGATCAGGTAATGGAGAACGATCAGAGGTGGAGCGCACTTTACCACGGCTGGGTTGAACTGCTCACATTGTTCGCGATGTTGCTCGTGGCGCTCGTCATTCTCGGCTGGTGCTACAACCGCGGTTTCAGGCCCGCCGATCGTGGGGCGGTCGTGGGCTGGTTCCCGCTCGTGGTCGCATTCGGTATCGTGATCCTGTTGCGGCAGATCGGCTCGTCGTTCGTGCTTGCTGCGATCATTGCCGGCGGCATGCTCATCGGTGGTTTCCTTAGCCGTGTCACGCACCCGGGTGGTCTTTGGATCCCGATCGTGATCCTTGCGGCTTTGCTTGGCCTGGGCCTCAACCTCAGCGCCCTGATCTTCACTTTGGCCACAGCATTGATCCTTCTTCTTACCGCACGGCCGGCCGCACGATGAAGCGAAGGGACAAGGGCATCAGCAATGCATGGTCGTTCCTGCTGGGTTTCGTGATACTTACCGTAGTGGTGCCTGGCGTGCTGATCGGTCCTGCGCGCGCGGTACGCCTGATCGGATCGGCGGTCTCTTCCACCATTATGCAGGCTCCCTCACGACCGGAAGAAGTGGTCACCGATGGGCAGCAACTCCCGATCGTCGATATCGCCGATCCCGGCACGGAGCTCGTCATCAATGATATCCATTTCCCGATCCGATCGATGCGAACGGCCGGTGATCGCACCATCATCGAGATCGACAGCAGTTCAAGAACACCTTTCGGGCCGTTCACGGAACTGGTGATCGGATCAGCCGGTGCCGATCTGCTCGGCGGGTCGCTGGCATTGTGGATCGCCGGGCGGATCGGTGTGCCGATCCCCTTCCATACGCTGGTGCAGCTTCATCGCGATGGGAGCGATGCTGGCGTTCATCAATTGAAGGAATACGTGGATCACACGTTCGAGCGGGATCGCAACCTCACCGGTTCGGATGTGAACGTGGTACGCGTGAAGGAAGGACTTGACCCGGAGATCGATCCATGGTCGGCCACCGATCATTGGGAACTGCCTGCCGACCGGGATGCTGCGAAGCAGTTCATTTCACTCATCGAAGTGCTCAACGATTCGCTGATCTCTCCTGCCGATCGCCGTTCGCAAATGGAACTTTTGATCGAGGTGGATGCCTTCAACGCGTTCCATGCCGCAGCGTTCATGCTCGGTGCCACACGTGAGGATCCCGCATCGATGGTGCTGGTGCTCGATCCGCGCACGCTGAAGTATTATCCTGTGCTGACCGACGCGCCATTGGTACCATCGGCTGATGGAACGATCGCGGGCGAAGGTTACCTCATCGAGAAACGCATGATGGCGATCTCAGACTGGCGCTCTCAGCGCGACGGGCTTGTGAAGGATGCCCTGCAGGAGATCCACGCCAGTGGCGCCTTCGATCGGAAACTTACCGCACTTTCGGGATCGGTAAGGCCATCGGCGAAGGCCGTCGGCAACTCGCGCCGCCCCTTGTTCAGCATGCAGGGTTCCGCATCCAGCGCGGGCTTGCAATGGTCCGCTGACGATATCCGCAAAAGGGTGGCCGCGCATTGGGACCGGATCCTTCCGGTGGTTTCCGGTGGAACAATTCCTTCCGATCCAGTAACACCATGAGCAGAGGGGAGAAGTTCAGGAAAGTAGGGATGATGGGCGCATTGATCGGGCTCATGATCACCGCCGGACTTGTGGTCGCGGTATTCTCATTGCTTCCGCATGCAGTGCTTCAAGGTGAATGGCCGCTCAACATCAGTGCTTCCGAAGTGATGAAGTACGCCGAGGTGGCGGATGTGCGACGTGTTGAACAGCAATTGAAGGAGCCACAGGGCGAAGCGTACATCATCGGCGCATCGCAAGGTTCCGGTGAATGTCTTTACGATCAGCATGGATCGCAGTGGGAATGGCGTTGGTTCGAAGCACCGGGTTTCGGCGATTCCGTGCAGGTGCGGCCCTCTACGACGATCGATGGCGGATACGAGCTCCGGTTCAAGGAACTTGCGCCGTTCCGTGGACAGGATGGCATCATCATTTCTCCTGCGAGGCCGGAGGACATCCGTTTGAAATACGCGGAAGTGCTCGCCACGAAGCTCGGCCTGGCCACACCGGCGATCTCGTTCGTGCGGGTGGTGGCCTGCGGAAAGGAACAACGCACACACCTCGTGGAGGAAACGATCGGCGAAGGTTTTCTTGGCCGCAGGCGCTTCAATGAAGCGATCCTGTTCAAGGACAGTTTCGATCCCGACCGGCCCGATCGGATCTTTCCCGAAGTGATCGGCGACACGGCCCATTCCTCCATCCTTCGATCGATGCTCGCGTTGCTCAACGAGGATGCGGAGGCGGGCAGGCTCGATCGCATGGCGCACGCAGTGGATGATCGTGCGCTCGCCGGATGGATGCTGATGCATTGGCTGGAGGGATCACCAGAGCCGTTGAAGCAGGAGAATTACTTCGCCTTCCAATGGAATCGCGGCAGGACCACGCCGCTCCATCGCGCTTCGCGTGATCATGCGTCAATCGATACGCTCACTTCGGACGAGATCGGTGCGAACGTGTTCACCCCATGGGTGAAAGTGCAGTCTTTCCAGGCCACGTTCAACAACGTGCGGAACGAACTGCTCGCCGATCGCGCGGGGATCGAGGAAGCTTTCGCGGCGGTGGATACCACCTGGCTTCCCGTGCTCGCGAACGATGCGCCATCGGCCGAGGTGAAGGCGATCGCCGATCGGATCAAGCAGGAAATGTTCACGCGCCTGGAACAGGGTGATGCGCTCGCATTCTTCGATCGGCCCATGGTGAAACCCGCTGGTTACGCCACATTGATGAAAGGGCAGGAAGTGGCGAAGCGCTATTGGCCCACGGAGAGCGACATCGATGTGGTGCGCGCGATCGCCGAGAAATACAAGGGAAGGATCCATGGCGATTCGATCGTCTTCCCGCGCGGCAAATATTTCATCGATGAGGACATCATCCTGCCGAAGGGTTATGGGTTGATCCTACTTTCCGGCGCACGCATCACCATGGCGCCCGATCGGAATATCCTGGTGCAGGGCCCGCTGCACATCCGCGGTTCGCGGTTGAATCCGGTGTTCATCCGGCCCGGAGGCGGGGCGTTCGGTACGATCGCGGTGTTCGGCGATGGTGAAACGAAATGCACGGTGAACGGTCTGCAGATCTCCGGCGGACGCGGTGCACGCATCAATGGCGTGCAACATCCGGCGATGCTTTCGATCCAGGATGTGGCTTCGACCCATTCCTCCGATTGCATCTTCAGCGCACCGGCCGGTGAACTGGCGATGTTCGTGCAGGGCGGTTCGTTCACCATGGAAGAGAACGTGATGCTGGCGAGCGCGCTTGAAGTGCGTGATGTGGCTGGACGGATCGTCAAAAGCAACTTCCAGAACGTACGCGGTGGGGCAGCGCTCTCGATCAATGCATCGCGCTTGCAGGTCGAGGAAAGCAGCTTTATCTTGAATACCGGAACAGCGATCGCGGCCATGGATGGCAGCAAAGTATTGGTGCGCGGATCGCAGGTGAACAATTGCGGGCTTGCGATCCTTGCGGCCGATCTTGCTGAAGTGCATGTTCTTGAGAACTCGATCTCAGGAAATCGCACGGCGTTCTCCGCGAAGCGAACGAAACCTGCGTATGGGGGCGCCAAGATCTTCGTTTACAGCAATGATCTGCAGCGGAACGGCAACGAACGTGATGCCGATGAACATTCCACGATCAGCGATGCCGAACGTTTCGATGAACGGGTGATGCAGGATCAGGTGCAGTGATCAGCGCGTCGTTCCAGGCACCTCGATCGCTGCATCGTTTCCGGTTCGATCGAAGATCGATCCACGATCCACCGGCCGTTCGCCGCCACGCCACACCGCACCTTTCAACCGCAATTCCTCCGGTGGAACTTTTTCCAGCGGATACAAAGTGGCGTCTGGCCGTTCGTGGAAAGTGATCGTATGGATCGCACCTTCCTTCAGCGAGACATCGATCCGGCTGCAATCCGCGCGGTTCACACCGATGATCTCCTGCTTTCCATCCTTTTCCTCACGCGCGAAATAGACCGTCCGGCTGTTGCCTTCCGCGGTGATCCTGTCCAGTTCACCTTCCTTGAAATATCCGGTGATCGTTGTTCCCGTCACCTGATCGAGATGTAAACTATCCGCCTGCGATAGCATGAACGCGTTGCGCTGCACGTACAAACGGTAAGGCTGCTGATCGCGCATCTGAATGTCGATCCGATCGCCGGTGATCTGGTCGCTGCCGCTCCAGAGTGCCGGTCGCCGGATCATGCGGATCACACTGTCCGCTTCACTGTAGATCAACGTATCGCAAACTCCCTGCATGTCGCTTTTGAAGAATCGCACGCCGCGATGTGCCTGGATGGTCCTTGTGATGCCGCTGCTGTCCGGGCGGGTGAAAAGTGTGTCGGCGTGCAGGAACAGCGTGTCCTCTTCCATCATCATCACGAGCTCCGCATGGCCCGTGATCATGCTGCGATCGGTGATCTCGTTGTACAGGCCATGATCGCCTTTCGCGACCATTTCACTTGCGGTATCGCTGATCATAACATTGCCCCACGCCTTTCCGATCGCCGTGGCCTTTTCGTAGTGGATGCTGTCGCCTTCGAGCAGCCTGCCCTTGGAAAGAATGCTCGATCGTTCGGTGAGATCCGCCCGATCGGTC
>JAEZDL010000232.1 GCA_023418095.1 Bacteroidota bacterium | reverse complement strand
AGTCCGGAGCATGAGTCGGGTTCTCGGGTCTGGGTCATAAATTATGAGGGTAATATGCTAGAATTCGTTAGATTGTAATAACACATCTGACGAGAAAATGGGCAAGGTGCAGTCGCTCTTGGCGTATCAAAAAGGCTTCACGCTTTCGATGAAGATCTTCCAGCGGACGAAGGCTTTTCCAAAGGAGGAGATCTACAGCATGACCGACCAGGTCCGCAGGAGTTCGCGATCGGTAGTCACGAACCTTGCAGAAGCTTATAGACGCCGCCGCACGCAGAAATTCTTTGAATCAAAGCGAATGATTGCGAGTCCGAACTATGTGAAACACAAGTTTGGCTGGAGTTGGCACTGGCTTGTGAGTACATTACAGAAAAGGAATTCATCGTCTTCAATGATCTTGCCGATGAAGTCGGAAGCCTACTCAATTACATGGTGAAGAATCCGAGATCATTCATGTGAGTCGGGAGTCATGAGTCGTAAGTGATGAGTCGTGATTCATGGATCAGTGGATCGAAGTATTGAGGCAGCAGCCGGGTTGTGATAAGCGGACTCCTGACTCACGACTACAGACTCACGACTTCATCCCAAGCATATGCTCCGCGAAATACTCCGCGAATTCCCGCATCTGCGTGGCCATCTTTCCCTCTCCTGTCGCGCGTTCAAAAGTGTCGGCCATGGTAAGGATGTTCTGGTGGAAGAAGCTTTTCATCTCATCCACGGTCATCTCCTTTGTCCAGAGATCGATGCGTAGTGTGTTCTTCTCGTGCTCATCCCAAAGCGATAGCAACACGGCTTTGCTGCTGCTCTTGCTGCCGGTGTCCTCGGCTTCCCAATCGATCTTTTCGGGTACCTGATTTTCGTCCAGGTGGACAGTGAGGCGTATGTCGGAGGTCTTGGGCATCGTTAGTTGTCAGTGGACAGTTGTCGGTTGTCAGTTTGATCAGCGCGGCTTGTAATGTTTCAGGATCTCGCGGGCGTCTTGGGCGGTGAACAGATCGGGGAACGTCACTTCAGGATCTTCATTCACGTACGATCGCACCATACGGTAGCCGATCCATTCACCCATATGCCCCGGACTTTCGCGCGGAAAGCCATTGGTGAACGGGCCATCGTTCAGGAATCTGCCGATCGTTTCAGGATCCTTCTTGAAGAGCATGTCATTCGAAACGATCTCTTTCCAGATGTTGAATTCGTTCGCTTCCACCCACGCCAGTTGTTCAGGCGTGAACGCGAATTTCAGGTGTGGCTGATGATCGGGTAAAAGAGCATCCAGCAAAACCATCACTTTGCCCATCTCCACGAGGTTGGTGAGCAGATCCTCGCCTTGTGCGTTTCTCAGATAATGAACCAGAAGCCAGCCTTTCACCGAACTGGGCACAAGCATTTCGGGCTGCATCCGATCCTTCACGTAATTGGGGAAAGCCTCCGGCGCGAGCATTCCGATCACCGGATGTTCGCTCCCTATGAACCATTCCAAGCCGATCCCGAGAACACTGTCGGTAGGATAGATCCCGTAGTTGAAGCCTGAATTGAAGCAGATCACATGTGGCGTGATGCTGTCGGGAAAAAGCGCCTTCAGCCGCCGGAAAGCCAATTCAAATTCGCGCCTTTCCGGTTCCATCGTGGGGAAAACACTATCGATCGCCTGCTGCACGGTGCGCCAATCCGGATCGGTAACGAAGCGATGTAGCACCGGTATCAGCCGCGGATCGCTCAAGGGCGCACCCTGCAGAATGTCCTCGATGTAGATCCGATAGAACTCACCGAATTCGGACTGAGCCCGCAAACTGGCCTGGCGAAGGCTGTCCGGATCGGCGTGGAAGAGGTGCTGATCGAGCCGGCCGAACTTCAGATCCACTTGAACATCACTGACATCCACCTCTTGCCGGTTACGAAAACAACCTTCGCATGAAGCCAGCGAAATGATGGATGCGAACAGGAAAACGCGGGGCAGGTATACCTTTGGGTTCAACAAGGCCAAAACTATGAAGAACGTATTCCTCTTGCTTCTATCCTTCACACTGATCGCGCCGCCACTCGTTGCGCAGGACGATACCGACGACGTGCGCACACGTTTCGGGATCAAGGCAGCCCCCAATCTTTCCTGGACACGCTCCGATACGAAAGGGTTGGAAAGCGATGGTAGCCGGCTGGGTTATTCCGTAGGCCTGCTGGCCGAATTCCCGATCGGGATCTCGGGCAACTACCGCTTCGCGACAGGCATTTTCCTCACCACGATCGGCGGGCGAACCGCATACAGCTATGCCACCGTGGATACGGTGAACCGACCCACCGCCGTGGTGGACCAACGCACGTTGAACCTCCGCTTTGTTGAGCTGCCGCTCACGATCAAATTGATGACCAACGAGATCGGTTACATCCGGTATTACGGGCAGATCGGGATGATGGCCGGTGCAAACATCCGTGCCCGTGCCGATTATGAGACCAACATCACGACCGCCAGCGTGACAGAAACTTTCCGCGATACCGAGATCGACATACAGGATGATGTGCGGGCGATCCGCGCCGCGCTTGTGATCGGTGCTGGAATGGAGTACAATTTCTCCGGCCAGACCGCTCTGCTGGGAGGCATCACCTACAATAGTTCCATCATCAATCTGCTGGAGAAGGATGCCTTCCCCGGCCTGGAAAAACCCAAGCTGCTGGCCGATTATCTGGAGCTTACGCTTGGCGTGTTCTTCTGATATGGGATGGATGCGGCCCGTGTGATCGACCACATCGTTGCGTGGTTGACGGAAAAATGCATCGCCGCCGGACAGAACGGGTTCGTGATCGGCATCAGCGGCGGGATCGATAGTGCTGTCACGAGCACGCTGTGCGCGCGCACAGGCCTCCCAACTCTTTGCGTAGAAATGCCGATCCATCAGCATTTCACGCAGGTGGAACGTGCGCAGGAGCACATCAGTTGGTTGAAAGATCGCCATCCGAACGTGCGGCACGAAGTGGTGGAGCTCACCGGTGTCTTCGATCATCTTGTGCGTGAACTTCCGAAGCCAGAGGATCAACGATCCACCGAGCTTCCGCTTGCGAACACACGTGCACGTTTGCGAATGACCACGCTCTATTTTTTCTCCGGACTTCATCGTTCCCTGGTGGCTGGAACAGGAAATAAAGTGGAGGACTTTGGCGTGGGTTTCTTCACAAAGTATGGTGATGGCGGTGTGGACCTTTCACCGATCGCCGATCTCTATAAATCAGAAGTGTACGCGCTTGCCCGTGAGCTCGGCATCGTGAAAAGCGTGATCGATGCGGCGCCCACCGATGGGCTTTGGGGCGACGACCGCAGCGATGCGGACCAGATCGGGGCGAGCTATCCGGAACTGGAATGGGCGATGGAATTGCGTTCGCAAAGGACCGATCCAAGTACAATTCAAATGACATCCCGGCAACGCGAAGTGCTCGCGATCTTCGATCGGTTGCACGCAGCGAACAGGCACAAAATGGTGCCGATCCCGATCTGCGAGATCCCCGCGTATTTGCGCTCCTGATCAATTCGTTGTTGGATAAAGTTGGATGGGAGGTTGCATGGATCACAGGCTTTGTCATATCCTTGCGAAGGCCTAAGCGGCATAAGAACATTTTCACCTCAAAAAAAAATTCATGAGAATTACACGACCCCTCGCTTCCCTCGGACTTGTTGCGACGATCGTTCTCGCCTCCTGCTCGGTGGAGAAGCGCGTGCATCAACCTGGTTACCATGTGGAATGGCACACCGCGCAGAAGAAAGTGAAGCCTGTACCTGCTGAAAAAGTGGAGCACATGGCCATCGAAGAACAGACCGCGGAAGTAACTCCGATCGAACAAGTTGTAACTGCACCCGAACAAGCACCGGTGGAAGCACCTGCAGCCATGGACAATGCGATGGCGGCCACGGAAAGCCCGATCGGTGAAGTGAAGTCGGCCACCGAAGTGATGCAGGAGAAAGTGAAGGCTGAACAAGCCCAGCAGGAAATGATCAACGCGATCCCTGAAGTGAGCGAAAAGGCCGCGAAGAAGGCAAGCGTGAAGGAAGTGAAGAAGCAGGTGAAAGCCGCGATCGATAGCTCCGATGCACCTAAATGGCTCAAGCTGTGGCTGATCACCTGGGGCGTGGCACTGATCCTCACCATCCTTGGCGCAGCCCTCATTTCACCGGGCATCCTCATCGTGGCCTGGGTGGCATGGCTCGTGGGTACAGTGTTCGGCATCCTCTGGCTCGTGGCCGTGCTGTCATAGGCGCGACCTGATGCAACTGAAAAGCCTGAAGTGATCTTCACTTCAGGCTTTTTCCTTTTCCGATCGAATTTCAGATCGTCTTCGAGTAACCGATGCGTACAAGAGATCGATAGTAATGCGGTGGATGAGGGCGAATGCCGCGCCAACCCCGCAGTACTGCGGGGTGCGCGTCACCGGGCTTCCCGCAGTACTGCGGGACACTTCAAGTCCTCGCAAAGAATTTTTCTTCTGCTTCACTCCTCTCTCCTTTGGAGAGGGGCCGGGGTGTGGCTCCGGGCTTTCCGTTGCTACCCTTTCGCAAGATCCCGGAAGGCCTGGAATTTCTTCGACGTCCAAAAGTCCGATCAACCGATCGTCCAGGTGCGATCACCGCGCAAGAGCGCATCCAGATCGCCTTCACCTTTCTTCTCTTTAGCACGTGCCACCTGAGCGTTGAGCTTGGTCTCCATCGTGGGGCGGTCGCTCACATAGAAGATCCCGAACGGGCGTGGCATCATTCCTTCACTGCGAGGATCATCGAAAAGACGCACCAGGATCGAAGCCTTGAACCCATCGCGCTCATCATGAATCCACAGATCGTTCGCCGAATTTTCAGCTGAAGAAAGATCCACGATCACCGGCGTCATTCCATCAAGCTTGATCCCTTTCGCTCCATTGGCGAAGATCAGCGGCTTTCCATGTTCAACAAATAGCGTGTGCATTGGCTTCGAGGCTTTTTCCGTGAACACTTCGAAGGCACCATCATTGAACACGTTGCAATTCTGGTAGATCTCGATCAGACTTGTTCCGCGGTGCGCATCCGCACGAAGAAGGATCTCGCGCAGGTGTTTCGGATCGCGATCCATGGATCGTGAAATGAAGGTGGCATCAGCGCCCTTGCACAAGGCCAGCGGATTGAACGGATGATCCACACTGCCCATCGGCGTGCTGCGCGTAACCGCGCCTTCCGGTGAAGTGGGGGAATATTGGCCTTTCGTCAACCCGTAGATCTCGTTATTGAAGAGAAGGATGTTCACATCCACATTCCGGCGAAGGATATGGATCAGGTGATTTCCACCGATACTCAGCGAATCGCCATCTCCGGTGATCATCCACACGCTTAGATCGGGCCGCACAGCACGAAGCCCGCTCACGATCGCAGGCGCGCGGCCGTGGATGCTGTGCATGCCGTAGGTATCCAGGTAATACGGGAACCGCGAGCTGCAACCGATCCCACTGATGAAAACGATCTCTTCCTTCGGCTTGCCCTGCTCGCGCAGAACCGTTTCCACTTGCTTCAGGATGCTGTAATCGCCGCAACCCGGACACCAGCGTACTTCCTGATCGGATGCATAACCTTCCACTGCGCTGGTGTGGACCGCGGCCGTACCTGCAGCTCGGGAAAGCTGTGGGGCCGAACCATTCACCACCTCGTTCGCGGTCGTCATTGCTTCAGATATTGTAATGCGGCTTCTTTGATCTCGCTGCTGGTGAACGGCATGCCCTGGACCTTGTTCAAGCCTTTCGCGTCCACGAGGAACTCAGCACGGATCATCTGCCGCAATTGTCCACTGTTCATCTCGGGGATGAGGATCCGTTGGAATCGCTTCAGGATCGTACCGAGTTCCTTGCGGAACGGGAACAGGTAGCGCACATGCAGGTGACCAACGCTGTGGCCTTCATCGGTCAATTCCTGAACAGCAGTGCGGATCGCACCATAGGTGCTTCCCCAACCCAGGATCAGCAGATCGCCCTGATCGGCTCCGTTGGAAAGATCCAGTGGCGGCACATCATCAGCGATCTTCTGCACTTTCTCCGCACGCAATTTCACCATCAGTTCATGGTTCTTCGGATCGTAGCTGATGTTGCCGGTGCGATGCTCCTTTTCGATCCCGCCGATCCGGTGCTGCAATCCTTTCATGCCCGGCACGGCCCACGGACGCACGCCTTTCTCATCCCGATCGTAGGGAAGGAATTTCTCAGATGCAGAAGCAGTTGGATCGTTATTGCTGGAGTATTCCGAAGGATCGGCGAACGGCGGCTTGATCAGAGCCAGATCGGATGCATTCGGGAAGCGCCAGGGCTCCGATCCATTCGCGATGTAACCATCGCTCAGGAAGATCACCGGGGTCATGTGTTCCACCGCGATCCGCACAGCTTCATACACCATCTCGAAACAATCCGTTGGGCTGCTCGCCGCGATCACCGGTATCGGTGCTTCACCATTCCTTCCGAAGACCGCCTGCCACAGATCGGCCTGTTCGGTCTTCGTTGGAAGACCGGTGCTCGGACCGCCGCGTTGAACGTTCACGATCACCAACGGGATCTCCAGCATGCACGCCAGGCCCATCGCTTCGGTCTTCAACGCGATACCAGGACCGCTGCTCGCCGTGGCTCCCAGCGCTCCACCATAGCTCGCCCCGATCGCTGAACAGATCGCCGCGATCTCATCCTCCGCCTGAAAGGTCCGGACGTTGTAGTTCTTGTGCCTTGAGAGCTCGTGAAGAATATCACTTGCCGGAGTGATCGGATAGCTTCCGTAGAAAAGACCGAGACCCGCTTTCTGCGCAGCTGCGATCAATCCCAAAGCGGTGCCTTGGTTGCCTGTGATGCTGCGGTAAGTGCCTTTCGGCATCGGTGCGGGCTTCACCTCGAAACGCGTGGTGAACGTTTCACTCGTGTCACCGTAGTTGTATCCTGCGAGAAGTGCCCTTCGGTTCGCCTCAAGGATCTCCGGCTTGTTGCTGAATTTGGAGGTGATGAACTTTTCGCTGTTCTCCAGTGAACGGCTGTACATCCAATTGATGAACCCGAGAACGAACATGTTCTTGCACCTGTCCTTCTCCTTCATGCCGAGCTTCATGTCCGCAAGTGCGTTGCGCGTAAGCTTGGTCACATCCACCGTATGCACGATGTAATTGCTCAAGATGCCGCCGGCCGGTACGCCTGGCAGCTGGCTTCCACCTTCGTTCCCGCCAAGTGGAGACTCGCCTTCGGGATAACCTGCGAGGCGCAGGTTCTTTGCATCGAAGCCATCGGAATTCGCGATGATCGTTCCACCTTTCTTCAACTTGTGAAGGTTGGATCGGAGGGCGGCGGCATTCATCACCACCAGCACATCGCATTGGTCGCCGGGCGTGAAAAGTTCCACACTTCCGAAGTGGAGTTGATAGCCGCTCACCCCTGCGAGCGTACCCTGCGGGGCGCGGATCTCCGCAGGAAAATTCGGGAAGGTGCTCACATCATTCCCGAAGAGCGCATTGGTATCGGTGAACTGGCTGCCGGTCAACTGGATCCCATCGCCCGAATCGCCGGCGAACAGGATCACCACGTTCCTCTTTTCCTCGACCGTTCTGGTCCGGATGGGTGTTTCCATTAAAGTGGTGCAAAGGTACGGATCGCACAAGTGGCGCAGCCCGCGGCGGGTGTCACCTGCGTGTAGATCCGGTCAATTGGCGGCGATATCCACCGATTCCACCGCGATCACGCCGGGCACCACACGTTTGATCGCTTCCTCCACCCCGGCCTTCATCGTCATCGGGCTCATGCTGCAGTTCCTGCACGCACCATGCAGGCGCACTTTCACGATGCCTTCGGAAGTGAATTCCTCCAGGGTGATATCGCCACCATCGGCCTCCAGGAACGGACGCAGATCGTCCAACGCTTCACGGATCCGTTTTTCGCTCAGGGCGTGTTCAAGCTGGTCCATTTCAAACGGGAACTTTACGGTCGGCATTCTCCAGCGCTTTCAATCGGAGCTGGAAGGTATCA
>JAEZDL010000218.1 GCA_023418095.1 Bacteroidota bacterium | reverse complement strand
ATTCGGTGTTCACATCATAGTACTCCTGATCGCTGTACGCGTAGGAGAAATTCAGATTCTCCACCTGGTAGAAACGTTCCTCCTGACCTGGCGCGCGATCCTTGCGCACGTTGGTGAGGTTCATGCTTCGCCGGCGTGTGTAGGTGCGCGATCGTTTCAGCCTTTCCTTCCGTTCCTCACGCGTCAATGTGCGTGTGGCATCATCGAATTCAATATCCGGATTCAGCGGATCGAACTGCGGATTGCTCACCTGCTCGGAATAACCGATGAACAGCGGCACACGGATGTTGCTGCTCTCCGGCAGGAATTTGCCCATCTCAAGGTTCGCTGCAACGTCCACTCCGTAGCGGGTTTCGCGCTGGCGCTCGCTTACGCGCTTGTCTATGCTTCCCCAGAACGGGGTGCTGTAATTACCGGCCACGCTCACGTTGCCCAGATCGGCGAGCTGCGCGTTCACGCGTGCAAGGGCCGCCCAGCCGCCACTTTGATCGAAATCGGTAAGCCGCAATTCGTTCACCCAGACCTCCAGGCATTTTGAAAGCCCGTCATCGGCGGTCCATTGGTTGGATTCGGCACCATCCTTCTTCGGGTTGCGTATCCCGATCATGATCGTGCGCATCTGGCTGAGGTTCGGGTTCCCTTTCACGAAGATCCGCCGGTCGCCATCATCACCTTTGAAACGCTGCGATTTCGAGAAGCCGCTCTGATCGCGTTGGATCTTCAGATCGTTCAACTTGGCGAACTCGATGATCATGTTGTTCGCTTCCGGCCACACGTTGTACGGGTCGTTGTTGAAGAAGGTCGAAGGCGTGAGCGGGATCTCGTATTCGTAGTAGTTCTGATCGAAATCGTTACCCAGGCGAACGAACACGGTCGCATCACCGAACTCCAGCGGATCGTTCGGATCGGAACCTTCCGCGTGGATGTACATGCGCAGCTTCTTGTAACTGCGGATGTCGAATTGCACGTTGCGGAAAGCGGCGCGGGCATCGCCATCGGCGAGGTTGCACACTTTCATCTGCAACGATTGCTCGTTCAGGTTGCGAAGGTTCGCGCTCGCCACATCCACTTCCTGGTTGATGTCCGGCGGAAGCACGTAATTGATCGGATAGCGGTTCCCGTTCTCTTCAATGTTCACCGCGGCCACTTCGAACAATGTTGGATCGGGATCGCCTGCACCGCCTTCACCTGGCGTTTCCATGCTGAAGAGGTATTTCCGCCATTCACCACGAACGAATTCCAATCGTGCGAAACGCAGCGTCACCTCCTGCTGCCAGCCGTGCAGGTACATGCGCATGAAGCGGATGCTGCGGAAATCCTGGATCCCGTTCACCACCTGCGTTGGCTGGCGCACAGGCACCTTGAACTGGTACCAGTACACCTGCTTCGCACCATCGGGCGTGTTGGCCGTGGCCAGGATCCGATCGGTGATGTAGCCCTGCCCCACCACCATGTCCTGCGGACGCAGATCGATGCGGTAATGGAAATAGCTCTCGCTCTCGCTCAGGTTCTGGTCCTGGTTGATGTCCTCTGAACTTGGCAGCGTGGTCTGTTGCGTTGGATAGTCCTCCGGTGAGTCCTCATCGGTCACGCTGTTGCCTTCAGGCAGATTGAAACGCTTGTACCGCTGCAGGATGTCGAGTTGCTGGGCGTCCTGCTGGCTTCCGCGGAAGAACCGGTAATCGTCGTTGGATGGATCGGCCTGGATCTGTGACGCAGCAGTTGGATCGGTCACGATCGGCCCGATCGCATCGAGGTAATCCTGGAAGAAGCTCTGTTCGTTCAATCCACCCTGGAACGCATTGCCCGCGTTGCTGGGGAGACCGTCCATCCCCACATCCTGCATGGCGTTGCTGTTGTCGTCCGTGATCGCGAACGCGTTCACCACGCTCTGCGTGGTGGGCACCAGGCCCCATGCGGTGGTATCCGTCTCCTGTGAAAGTGCCTGATCGTTCTGCGGAAGTCCGTTCTCGAAGAATTTCCGTCCATCGCGAAGCATGTCCTCGCTGATGTTCCCGAGATCGATATAGAGCTGGCCACCGGTGCTGTTCACCGAGTTCACGTTGGTGGCTGGATCGCCCTGGCTGTTGCTCGCGTTATAGAACGGGTCCATCACCCAGAACTGCACCGTTTCGATGTTGCTGGATTCGAAATCGGTGGTGGTGATCCGGCGTGTGATCCCGGCCCAGTTGTTCTCCGGGTTGAACAGATCGCCATTGGCGTCGATATCAGTATTGTAGTTGTACGGACCGCGTTCCCGGGGATAGTAGGTGAGATCGAGCACCGGGATGTTCGCAGGTGTACCCGCGGCCAGCTGGCGGTTGGGGAACACTTCCTGCTCCAACACTTCGCGCATGCGGTGATCGCTGCGCATTGCCGCGTTGTTCGCGATGTGCTCCGGCGTAAGGTTGTTGTTGCGGAAGAAGAGCGGATCGATCACGTACCAGGAAAGTTGCGCACGGCGGAAACCATTGCGCAGATCGTTCACATAATCACCTTCGGGGAACAGATCGATGCCCTGCGGAGTGGCGGAGTGGAACCAGAGGCTTTGCGTGCGCAGATCGATCGTGCTCACGCTTCCTTCGAAATCATCCACATAGCTGGTGCCTGCATCGCCGATCGCATTGCTGTGGCCGGGGATCAGGTACGCTCCTTCCGCGGAAGCACTGATCGTGGATTGTGCCTTCGTATCGTAGAACGGCAACTTGTCCACCACGTTCGTGAGCCACTGCGATGTGGTCTGGTACGTACCATCGAGCCCCACGATCGTGTTGGAGATCGGCTCATCGCCCACGTTCACTTTCTGTGTGAGCGGCCGTTCGTACAGGTTCATGATGGTGCCGCCCAGCACGAAGTCCTTGTTCACCCGGTAATCGAACCGCGCGCCCGCAAGTGTCTTGGTCTGTATGCTGAAGAGCGAATTGCTTTCCAGCGAAACGTTCACCGGAGTTCCGCTTTCAAGGATGCCCTGGTTCAGGATCCGCACGCGGCCCAGGTTGTAATCCACCGTGTAGTCCTGGTTCTCGATCAGCTGAACGCCGCCTGCGGTGACCGATACCGATCCCTGCGGAATGTTCACCGCGTTCAGTGAGATCACATCACTGCTTTCCGATCGGAAACTTCCGCGCAAACGGAAGCGGTTCAGTTCCGGAAGGAATTGCGCGGCCGTTTTCGTTGAATCATAAAGCTGCTGGTAAACGATGTTCTGCCTGATCTGCTGGGGTTGGATCGGGTTGTTCGGATCGGGACCGATCAGCTGCCGGTCGAGGTAACTGCCGAACGGTTCAAGTACCGGGAAATACACGCGGCCTGTGGCCGATTGGATCGTTCCACCGATCGTGGCCGCACCATCTATGAAGTCGAACCAGCCATCGGGATTCGGTGCGTTGTTCGGATCGAGCCGATCGAGGCCGAGCGCCTGTGACAGGGGGATCTGGTCCAGCGGTGCACGTGGTATGTAGTTGATGTCCACGCCCGTCGTCGGGTTGTTGTAGACCAGATCGAGCCTGAAGTTGTCGCGGTTCACCTGGAAGGCACCGAGCGCATAGATGTTCTTCATCATCAGATCCCACAACGGCAGGCGCGGGTTGGTGATGGTGGCGCGAAGCAGGCGCAGGATCAATGCATCGGGCGGGCTGATCCCATCGGTGGAGAATTCGCCGACCTGGAAAGTTTGTCCCTGAAAAGTGTACTGGAACGCGACCGCCAGAACTTCATCGTTGTTCAACGATTGGTTCAGCGAGATGAATCCAAGCCGATCGTTCAAGGAATATTCGTTCGGCATCAGCAATCGCGCACTTTCAAGCTTTTCGTAGTGGCGTGATGCGATCATGCCGGTGGCCTGCAACGCACCGCTCGCGTTCACGAAACTGCGGATGCCGGCATTGGTGCTTACGATCCCGTAGAGTGAGTTCGCATTGTTGCTCGCTTCGGTACCGGGCGCATCCACGAGCAGGGTCGGGGGCAGATCGCTGCTCACCTTGTTCGCATCGATCGCGGCCTGATCGGCATTCTCACCCAGATCGGTGAAGGCAACGATGTTGCGGTTCTGCTGATAATCCTGGCGCGTGTTGGTCACCCACACTTCCACGCGTGTGATCTGTATCCCGCTGTTCACCGTGGGGAGCGTTCGCAATGCGTTCTCGTATTGATCGCGGAAATAATGGCTGAGGAAATAGTGACGGTTCGCTTCGTATTCATCCGCCTTGATGTCGAAGTTGGTGGTCTGCGCGCCGCCTTGCGTGGCCACGTTCCTGCGTTCACCTTTTTCCTGGCTGAAGATCGCCGTGGCCGTCAATCTTCCAAATCGCAATTCGGTCTTCAAACCGAACAAGCTCTGGCTTCCCTGGATCAGCGTTCCCTGCAATGGAAGACTTACGTTACCGGCTTCGATCTTCTGGATGATCTCGTCCTCGTAACCGGTGTAATCCAGCTTCACCTGGTTCTCGAAATCGAATGTCGCCTGTGTGTTGTAGTTGGTGTTGATCTTCAGCTTCTCACCGATGTTACCGACCAGGTTCATCTGTATGCGCTGATCGAAGTTGAAGGTGGTGATCCGCCGTTGATCCACGGGGATCCGTGGGTTCTCGGTCTTGCTGATGTTCACCCCGAAGATCACTTCCGCCGATCCCCGTGGCTTGATCTCGATCGTATTTCCACCGAAGATCCGATCGAACGCTTCGCCACCCACCTTGATATCGGGGATCAGGCTGCGCTGCGCGGATTCACTGTCCTGCTCCACACGTTCGGTCCAATACGTTTCCATGGAGCGCTCCATGTCGTAGTTGAGGTATTCCTCCAGCGACATGCTCATCGGTGGACGGTAATCGAACGATCCACCAACGGTGCTTTGGATCACGTACTGCCCCGTTTCGGGATCGTAGATCACTTCGTTCTCGATGTTCTCCGGGTCCTGCAGGTTAAGGCCTCCGGTGGCCGGATCGCCAGGCGCCACGGGATCGGTGATCGGCCAAACGAGATCCACTTCAGGTGAATCCACGGGAAGGGTGAATGGATCGGATGCGCGATCGGGACCGATCGAAGCCCTGGTGTACGATACGAGCGCAAGCAACAGCATCGCCGCAGCCGCCGATCTGATGGCTGCCGCGATCGGCCTGAGTGAGAACTTACCCACGGACATTGGATCTTCTGCTCAGAGATTCTTTAATGAGAGCCTGATCAACTCCTCCAGTCCGGGCGGTTCCTTGGTCTTGTCTTGCAGGACGGTCTGGATCGCGCGATCGGCCTTCGATCGCTCCAGACCCAGTGAGACCAGTGCCGATAACGCTTCCGATCGGAGCGTATTGCCCGGCGATGCGAGCGCGCCGCTGGTGGGCATGGCAATGCCGGCGAGTTTCCCCTGCAGTTCAGCGATGATCCGTTGCGCGAGTTTCGGCCCGATCCCCTTGATCCCTTTGAAGAAACCTTCATTTCCGGTCATGATCGCAGTGTACACATCCTGAGCTGGACGATCGCCCATGATGGACATCGCCAGCGTTGCGCTCACACCCTGCACCTCGATCAGTTGTCTGAAGAGCTGGCGTTCATCGGTATGAAGGAAACCGAACAACTTGTGTTCGCTCGAACCCGATCGCACATCAACGGAAACGGAATAATGAACGTGAAGGCGGCAACGCGAAGCAGCCTCCAGGCCTGCGATCGTTCCGGCAGGTACCGCTACGCGATAACCAACGCCATGGCAATCGAGCACCACATGGCCGGCTCCCTTCTCCAATACTTCACCGTTCAGGCTTTCGATCATCCTGTCCCTCGGGCAGATAAGTAATTAAAACGTCAGGGTAGAAGTAGCGCGATGGGCGAAAGGATTCGGTGGATCTCTTTGAAGGCGGGGCCGAAAATAAGAGAATCGTTCATTTCAAACCTGTTCGTGTGGATAAAACTGGATCTTATCTTGTGCCAATGGCCCGGCAACGGCTTATCGCATTCACAGGCGCGGGTGCAAGCGCCGAAAGCGGCATAAGCACTTTCCGCGATCAGGGTGGGCTTTGGGAACAGTACCGCATAGAGGATGTGGCTACGCCCGAGGCCTGGGCACGCGATCCGGCACTTGTGCTCCACTTCTATGACATGCGGCGCGCGCAGGTGGCCCAAGCACTTCCGAACCCGGCCCACCACGCGATCGCCGATCTTGAAGGACATTTCGACGTGGATGTGATCACGCAGAACATCGATGATCTGCACGAGCGCGCTGGAAGCAGCCGTGTGCTTCACCTTCATGGCGAGATCATGAAGGCAAGAAGCAGCGCAGATCCGAACCTGATCCTTCCGATCAACGGCACGTCACTGCGGATCGGTGATCGATGTGCGATGGGATCCCAACTTCGGCCGCATGTGGTCTGGTTCGGTGAAGAAGTGCCTATGATGCCGGTGGCGGCTGCTTTGGTAAGCAAGGCCGATCTGCTCGTGATCATAGGTACTTCGCTGAACGTGTACCCTGCGGCCGGCCTTATCCATTACGCGCCCGCACACTGCCGCATCTTCCTGATCGATCCGCACGAGGTTGCGATCACACGGCCCGGCGTTGTGCATATAAGACGAACGGCCAGTACGGGAGTTCCCGAACTGGCCGCCCAATTGCTTGAAGAGCGCTGATCAGTTGGTGATCACCACACGCTTGGTGGCGAGGATGTTCCCATCCTGCTCGATATTCGCGAAGTAAACGCCGGTCTGCAGTGAACCCGCAGCGATCTTGGTGGTACCGCGCTGGTTGCGGATCGGCAATGCCGATATACGTTCGCCGATCACCGTGTAGATCACCAGTTCGGTGGATGGGGTGATGCGATCGAGATCATGGGAGATCGTCACATCGCTGCCCATGCTTGGGTTCGGCCAGGTCTCGATCGAAGCAGTGTAAGCGGCATCTTCTTCAATGCCCACGGTCCCACCGAAATCAACATCGACCCAGCTACTGTCAGCCGCGTTCGGATCATCGGTCCTGAACCATACGAACCGGAAACGGGCTGTTTCACCATTACCCTGCGGCTCATAGTAACCATGGAAGTTGTTGTACGAGGTACCAGGATCCATGGTAACAGGATGCACCGATACCCACGTGGGCATTTCGCCTGATCCCTGGGCCGTATAACAAACCCCCCAGCAAAAGAAATTATCGGAACCTTCCACTGGCCAGATCTCGTACCGGCGAAGGTTCACCTCCGTGGTGGCGGAACCGTTCAATTCAGCGAGGAAACTTACCGTATCGCGAACATCACTGGGTTGCGATGGCACCATCACCACCGTACCGTTCACCACCGTACCCATTTCATCGGTGAGTGTAACGATGCCCTGGCCCTGTGCGAGAGGCAGGCCGATCGAAAGCGTTAGCGAGAGAAGAAGAGCGTATCGTAGATCCATTGAATGCCTGTTGAAGAGCCGATCAAATATACGGTGAATTCCACTTGCATTTTTCATACCGATCGGTAGGATCCCAATCTTCCGGTCCCAAACTTCTGTAATAAGCCGGATCACTTTCTACATTAGGGCACTGATCCCTCCGATCTTCCCTTTTCCGATCCTCAAGGGTGTTCGAACCTACCAAAATCAACCTAATGAAAAAGACGTTACTCTTCTCGTGTGCCGCCTTGCTGGCCGCAAGCATGCAGGCCCAGTTGCCCGATGGCACCATCGCGCCGGATTTCACCGGCACCGACCTCAACGGCAACACGCACAACCTGTACGACTACCTCGATCAGGGATACACGGTGATCGTGGATGTTTCCGCCACCTGGTGCGGCCCCTGCTGGGCATATCATAATTCGCACGCGCTGCGCGATGTGTTCGAGGATCATGGTCCGGGTACGGCCGATGATCGTGTTATCGTTCTCTTCATTGAAGGGGATGAGGACACCACCGTGCCTGAATTGAACGGTGTTGGTTCGGCCACACAGGGCAACTGGGTGCAAGGAACACCGTATCCGATCATCAACGACCATAACATCGCCGATCTGTTGCAGATCACCTACTTCCCCACGATCTACCGCATCTGCCCAAGCCGCGTGATCACGGAAGTCGGCCAGCAGACCGCAACCTCGCTCTGGAACGGCATTCAGGCCAACTGCCCCGTGGCCAGCATGGCGTTCGATCCCTCCCTGATCGCCGATCCAAGCACACCAAGCGTTTGCGCAGGTGAAACGGTGAGCCTGGAAGTGAACCTGATGAACCTGGGCCTTACCCCGCTCACCGCCGCCACGATCGAGGCGAGCGTAGGTTCCACGGTGATCGGTTCGGTGGAATGGACAGGCAATTTGGATACGTACGGGGTCACCACGGTGGAAGTAGCCCAATACCAACCTACCCCGGGCAACAACAACATCACCTACCAGATCACCGATCAGGATGATGATGGCAGCAACAACTCCATCAACAGCACTATCGTAGCAGGTGCGATGGAGACCACGGAGATCACGCTGGAACTGCGCACGGACAACTACGGTGAAGAGACCACCTGGAAACTTTTCGATTCCAATAATTCGGTGGTACAACAAGATCCCGCAGGCCAGTATGGCGACAATCAGACCTACAACTACACCTGGACCTTGAATGAGCAGGAATGCTACCGCTTCGAGATCTACGATGTTTATGGTGATGGCATCTGCTGCGATTATGGCAACGGCTTCTACAAGCTGAAGGAGAATGGCCAGGTGATCATGCAGGGCGGCCAGTTCGCCGATGAGGATGAGCGTTCGTTCAAGACCGGCATGCCTGTTTCGATCGAGGAGAACTCCCTGAGCGCAGGACTTTCCGTATTCCCGAACCCTTCCACGGGCAACATCACCGTTTCGTTGAACAATGAAGCCGGCAACAATGCGATCGTGAACGTTTATGACGCGATCGGTTCGCTCGTGCACACCGGCAACATCGCCGGCAAGGGAGCACAGCAGGTCGTGCTCGATCTTTCCGATCTCACCAACGGCATCTACCAATTGGAACTGCAGGCAGGCGATCTGCGCGCTGTGCGCAAGATCACCCTCGCCCGTTGATCTGAAATGACAGGGCCGGCGATCTGGAGCGAACTTTGCTCTTCGGGTCGCCGGCCTTCATTTTTTACAGCCACCACCAGCAAATGAGATCCATTCTTACGCTTTGCCTGATCGCCCTTTCGATCGGCTCCTTCGCCCAGAACGCCACGCGCATACCCAGCGCCACCGTGCAGGGCCTCGATGGTAAAAAGTACGATTCCAAGAACTTCAGCAACGACGGCAAGCCGATCATCATCAACTTTTGGGCGACCTGGTGCGCACCATGCAAACGCGAGCTTACCGCCATCGCCGATCAGTATGATGAATGGCAGGAGAAGACCGGGGTGAAGCTGATCGCCATTTCGATCGATGATGCGCGCAGCATGGCACGTGTAACGCCCTACGTGAACGGCCAGGATTGGGATTACGAGGTGTACCTCGATCCGAACGGCGACCTGAAACGCGCCTTGAACGTGAACAACATACCGCACACCTTCTTAGTGAACGGCAACGGTGAGATCGTGTGGCAGCATAACAATTACGAACCAGGCGACGAGAACCAGCTGTACAAAAAACTATTGGAGGTATCGGGCAAGATGTGATCCTCTTATAAATGGATCGAAAGCCGGTCGTAGTCGACCGGCTTTTCTTTTTTCAGCATTCTGATCTTGCTGCACGGAAGTGGCGGAAATCTCGGGAAAGACTGCGATCTTTCCGGCGTGATCCACCTTCGATCCCTGCTCCGATCCACCCGGCCTTTGCAGGGGGCCATTCTTGCCCTGTTGCTGCCGATCGGTCTTTCGGCCCAGGATGCCGGACAGTTCCACGGGAACTTCAGTACCGATGCGCAGTATTACAATGAAGATGAAACGATCGGCGCCGTGGTGCCGCCACAGGACCTTGGCGTGAACGCGTGGGCGAACCTCACCTACAGTTACAAGAATTTTCAGGCAGGCGGCCGGTTCGAGAGCTATGAACCTTCGTTGGTGGGATATCCCGCCGGCCAGCCTTATGTGGGTTCCGGCGTTGGTTTCCGCTATGCGCGTTTCACGCAGAACGATCTGGAGATCACGGTGGGCAATTACTACGAGCAATTCGGCCAGGGCCTCATCTTCCGCAGTTATGAGGAGCGCTACCTCGGCGTGGATAATGCGATGGACGGTTTCCGCGTAAGGTTCAAGCCGGCGAAGGGCGTTTACCTGAAAGGTGTCATGGGCCGGCAGCGTTTCGGCTTCGATAATGGCTTCGTGAAGGGAACGGGCATCGTGCGCGGCTTCGATGCGGAATTCAGCATGAACGAACTTCTGGACAGCACCTGGACCGGAGCCGGGAACCTCGTTGTAGGCGGAAGTTTCGTGAGCAAATACCAGGAGGATCGCGATCCATTGCTGGTGCTGCCGGAGAACGTCGGCGCCATGGCCTTCCGGTTGAACTACATCACACCGACCTGGAACATCTACACCGAATACGCGCACAAGATCAACGATCCCAACGGCCAGAACGGTTTCATCTACAAGCCAGGCCAGGCATTGCTGGTGAATGCGACCTACTCGATAAAGGGCTTCGGCGTAAGCATGGGCGCGCATTCGCTTGATAACATGTTCTTCCAGAGCGATCGCACCGCACCAACACCTTTCGATCTGAACATCAATTTCCTGCCGCCCCTCACAAAACAACACACCTATAATCTTCCGGCCACACTCTATCCATACGCCACACAGCCGAACGGCGAATTCTCCATGCAGGGCGAGATCTTCCAGAAATGGAAGAAAGGGACGAAACTTGGCGGCAAATACGGAACACGCCTCGCGCTGAACTACTCAGCGGCCTACTCGATCGATACGCTGCGCCTGGGGATCGCGGACGATACCACGCGCAGGCTCGGATATTCCACCAACTTCTTCCAGCCTGGAGACCGGCTGTTCTTCCAGGACCTGAACGTGGAACTGCGCAAGAAGATCAGCAAGACCTGGGAACTGGCGCTGATCTACCTCAACCTCACCTACGATATCGACATCATCCAAGGAAAGCCACAGAAGCCTGTCGTTCATGCTGACATGTTCATTGTGGAAGGATTGCATAACATCAGCGATCGGGTCGCGTTGCGTTTCGAGGTGCAACACCTGAGCACGAAGCAGGATCAAGGGAACTGGGCGACCGCCCTGGCGGAATTCACGTTCAGTCCACATTGGTTCCTCGCTGCGATGGATCAGTACAATTACGTCACTTTCGATGATACGTTCCTGCAGGATGGTAAATACGAGGTCGATCCAAAGCGGATCCATTACCCGATCGGACTGGTGGGATACATCCATGGCGGCAATCGTTTCCAGTTGGGTTATGGCCGGCAGCGCGCAGGCATCTTCTGTGTGGGTGGGGTTTGCAGGCCGGTACCTGCGGCCAACGGCCTCACCTTATCGATCACAAGTACGTTCTAAGGCATGA
Organism: Bacteroidota bacterium; assembly: GCA_023418095.1. Classification (GTDB taxonomy): domain Bacteria; phylum Bacteroidota; class Bacteroidia; order Flavobacteriales_F; family PHOS-HE28; genus PHOS-HE28. Next base: position 412 of record JAEZDL010000218.1, on the reverse strand, counting down.
AAAGGATCTTGATCCCCATGCTGGTCCTTCTCCTGGCGGGCTGCGACCAGATCGATGAACCGATCCCGCCCGGCACACCGGGCAGCGGGCCAGTGGATGGATCGGTGCGGCGCCGGGTGCTGCTGGAGGATTTCACCGGCCACCGCTGCAATAACTGTCCGGCAGCGGCCAGCACTGCGCAAGGTCTTCAACAGCTCTATGGCGAGGATGTAGTGGTGGTGGGTGTGCACGTAACCGAGGATTTCGCGGCGCCGCAACCCGGCCCGAACGGCAGTTACACCACGGATTTCCGAACACCTGCAGGGGATGTGTACGAAGATGCCTTCAACATTTTCTGGCTGCCTGCCGGCATGGTGAACAGAAAGGTCTTCAACTCGAGCCAGCTCCTCTCCCACACGGCGTGGTCCTCGGC
>JAEZDL010000182.1 GCA_023418095.1 Bacteroidota bacterium | reverse complement strand
GTGTGACCGATCGGATCGAAAACACCCGAAAAAGGCCCAAAAGGCCGCTGATCGAACTATATGTACATGAAGGATGAATGCACCAGAACCATCAAAGCTCCCTCATGCGGTTCTTAGAGGTGCCCTTGGGTCGATGAAAAGAATCGGACTATTTGCCACGAAGGAATAGGGCGAGAGGTCAGGATATTTTACTGCCAAGGGATCCACTCCCCACCACCTTCCCACCCTTGGATCATAGATCCTGGCCCCGAAGTCATAGCTGTTCCCGGTGGAGTTATGCACCTCATCATCCTTCTCCTGTCCGTTGAAGCCGAACCTGTAGCTGTCACTACTGTAGTTCCGTCCGGGCAGCAGCGACCCGAACGGATAATAACTCTGCTTACTCCTCACTCCACCACCAAAACTTGCGTGATCGAAAAATCCTTCGCAGTTACGGTGAGCGTGTAATTGCCCTTCGGAAACACCTTCTTATCCAGTTTGCGCACGAGTTCAATGGTCTGCGCCTTTCCTTCTTCGTGGTACACGCACTGGCCAGCCTCATTGCGGATATCCAGCGTCACCTTTCCGATATTCCGGTGGTTGATCACATTGATGCCGATGGTGCTGGATGCCGCGCTGGTCTCCACGCGCACGGCCGCTTTCTCTTCGCCACCCGGCATCGCCGATGCGGAAACGGTGATCAGCAACGCGATCAATATGGAGCAGATGATCTGCATCGGTTGGGAATTGGACTATCAAATGTAATCGCGAGATCGGTTTTTGCAAATGGCCACGCTCACCGCTCCGCCCCCGCCTCCACCAAGCGATCATCATTCTCCGTGCGCAACGCATAATTGAATCCCTTCTCCACGCTCCATGCCCCGTAAGCACCATCCGATCGGATCGCCAGGAAACCCACCTGCATTCCCTTCAGATCGGGATGTTTCTTCAAGATGCGTCGCACGGCTTCCTTGCACGCCTCTTCCGGCGATCGGCCCTGTCGCATCATCTCCACCACGGTATGGCTGCCCGCTGTGCGGATCACCAATTCCCCTACGCCGGTCGCGCACGCCGCGCCTGCATCGCCATCCACGAAAAGTCCGGCCCCGATGATCGGTGAATCCCCCACCCTGCCATGCACCTTCCATGCAAGGCCGCTGGTGGTACACGAACCCGCGAGTTTTCCGTTCGCATCCATCGCGATCAATCCTATCGTATCGTGATCATCGATCGTGCCCTGTTGCACCTTTCGTTGCAGCTTTTCCTCGATGTTCATCTCCGGTTTGTATTCGCTCTTCTTCAGCCACTCCTGCCAGCGTTTCCGCACTTCGGGTATCTCCACATCCTTTCGTTTGAAGCCGTTCTCCAGCGCCCAGCGTTCAGCGCCATCGCCTACCAGCATTACATGCGGCGTGCGTTCCATCACAGCGCGCGCGATCTTGATCGGGTTCTCGAATCGCTGCACGAAAGCCACCGCTCCGGCGCGGCCATCACCATCCTGAATGCAGGCATCAAGCGTCACCTTCCCATCGCGATCGGGCAGCCCGCCCAAGCCAACGCTGCGATTGCTGAAGTCGCTCTCCACCACCGCCACGCCCTGCTCCACCGCATCCAGCACAGATCCGCCACCCTGCAGCACTTCCCACGCTTTCTTATTTGCAGGCATGCCGTGGCTCCACGTACTAAGAATGATCGGACCTTTGCCGGCCGCGATCGGCAGATCGATCGCACGCGCGCCGTTGACAAGGAGTGCGCCAGTGCCGGCAAACCCGGTCCTGAGGAAGGTTCTTCGCGATGCCATGATCGTAATCTACAAGATCTCCATTGATCGATATTGAATATCTGCAGCAACTTTGTGAGCATGATATTGGGTATTGATGTGGGTGGATCGAGCACCAAGCTTGGCCTGGTAAGCGAAGGCCAAGTGATCTGCCGCGGCCGGATCACCACTACAGGGCATCGTAACGAACACGCGTTCGCTGATGCGATCGCTTCGGAGGCGAGGTCGATGTGTGAAGGAAGAGGGGCTCTTGTATCGATCGGGATCGGTGCACCGAACGGGAACCAGCACTCCGGGGCGATCGAAAAAGCCGCCAACCTTCCATGGAAAGGAACGGTGCCACTTGCGCAGATGCTATCGGAACGATTGGGCGTGGCATGCACGCTCGGCAACGATGCCAACGCGGCTGCGCTCGGCGAGTGGCGCTATGGGAGTGGCCGCGGGTACACCGATCTGCTCGTGGCCACGCTCGGCACAGGACTCGGAAGCGGATTCATCATCAATGGAAGATTATTGATCGGACCCTTCGGCAATGCAGGTGAACTCGGCCATATGACCGTGGTGATCGATGGACGTGAATGTGGTTGCGGAAGACGCGGCTGCCTGGAGACGTATGTGAACATCAGCGGCATCCGGCAGACATATTCCGATCTCCTGGATCCGATCATGAGAGAACAAAGCCCGGTGCTTGCTGAAGAAGGTGTACGGCCGATCGGTGATGCGGCCCGCGCAGGGGATCCACTGGCCATGAAGACCTTCGACATAACCGCTCGGTGGCTTGCGATCGGCCTTGCGAATGCGATCGCGATCACAACTCCCCAACGGATCGTGCTTTTCGGGGGGATCACACGCAACGGTGAATTGCTGATGGCACCGTTACGCCGCTATTTCGAGCCATCGATGATGCAGGTCTTCCGAGGAAGTGTGGACCTTTGCCTGAGCGAACTTCCTGAGGACGATGCAGGTATTCTCGGCGCAGCGGCATTGACCTCGCTCTGATCCCACGAATAGAAGAAGCCCCGCCTGATCGGCGGGGCTTCTTCTATTCGTGGATCCTTTTATCGCTGGATCATCAAACGTTCGGTGATCACCTTCTCACCCACCGTGAAGTTGATGATGTAAAGTCCGCTCGACAGTTCCCCATCGAGTGCGATCACGCTGTTCATGTATCCATCCTGCACCGGAAGTGTGCGCGACATGCTGCGTTTGCCGAACATATCGAACATGTCCACGGTGATGGTGCTCACTCCTTCGGGAACGAGATCGAGCATGAGGTTGAGCTGATCGCCGTTGTTCGGGTTCGGCCACATGTTCAGTCGTGCTTCGCCTTCGCCCATCGGTCCATCGGCCATCATGGAGTTCAGGTTTCCGTTGGCCTGCATGGCCTCAACGATGTTCAAGGTGCAAACTTCACCCCATGGGCACCACTGGCCGCCCTTGAAGGCGCGTACATCAACCTCGTATTGTTCACCTGCTTCGAGGATCGGAAGTGGAGCACCCCACCACAGTTGCACGTGCCATGTATTGCTCGTACGGATCACTTCGAAGTTCTCCGCAGGCTGACGGAAACGGAACTGGTATTGGGTCGCGCCGTTAACCGGTCGCGCACTGGCATACTGGCTTACGCCGAAGCTGCGCGATTGTCCGCAACTGAGGTATTGGTTGCCGGGGATGTCCATCAACTTCGTGGCAGGGCAGGCCGCCAGCACCGGATCGATCTTGAATTGGCAAGCCGGTCCCCATTCCTGGTTCACACCGTTCACTCGCGCACGGATGCGTACGTTCATCAGCACGTTCTCCGGAATGTGGTAGGCTGCCAGCCAGTTATTGATCCTCAGGTGTGCTGCGCGGGCCGGGCCGGTGCCATAGCCATGCGATGTGTTGTGCGCACGGAACCAGCGGAAGCTGTAGCTGCCGTTCGGGTCGAAGAACCAGAACTCGTAGCCGGTATTCGCATCCTGCTGGCTGTTCGGAGCTCCCTCGATCCACTCAGCGCTCACAGCCGGATCGAGGCTCGCAACGATGAACTCACCACTTACCCAATCAAGCTTGTCGCAGCTGGTGAAGATCGGGCGATCGTCACCGATCGGCAGGCAGAAACCTTGATCATTCGCGATCGCGCTCACGTTGCCGGTGAGGAAATTATTGCTGTTATCGATGATCCGTTCGTTCTCCGGACTGGTACGCAGTACGTATCCACCGTTCGTTCCGGAGGCCATGCCATCACCGGCGCTGTCGTACACGCGCAGAAGATAGCAACCTTCGGGCAGGCAGCATGTCTCCGTTACCATCGAATTATCCGGGAAACCTGCGCCATCGCACATCATTTCCATGCTGCCCTGGCTGATGATCTCCCAACTCGTCTGGCTTCCATTCGCATCTGTCTGGAGTTCCAGCGTAACGATCTCGGTGCAATCGCCAGTAGGTGTTCCCACGCACTCGCAATTCGCCGTAACCGTGTCGTTCTCGGTGGAAGCATCCTCATCATCGCACGCATCGCCGATGTTCGCCTGCAGATCCGGGCAATCGAAGGTCACGATCGGTGTTCCAATGCATTCGCAGTTCGCGTTCACCATATCGTTCTCCGTGGAAGCATCTTCATCGTCGCACGCGTCGCCGATGTTCGCCTGCAGATCTGGGCAATCAAAAGTGACGATCGGTGTTCCAAAGCATTCGCAATTCGCGTTCACCGTGTCGTTCTCGGTGGAAGCATCCTCATCATCGCACGCGTCGCCGATGTTCGCCTGCAGATCTGGGCAATCGAAGGCACAAGGTTCGGCACCGGTGGTCCCGCCCACGCAATCTCCGCAATTATCAATGAAGGCCGAACCGTTCACTACGCCTGCACAATCGCAGGTACCCACCACGATCTGCGTGGTCGCACTGTTCGAACAACCATTGCTGGTGATGGTGTACGTGAGCGTCTGTGTGCCCACCGAAGGATCAAAAACATACGGACCGCTGCCACTTACACCGGTGCCGGTCCAAACTCCCCCGGCCGGAGTTCCGTCAAGGGTGATGTCAGCCGCATCGCTGCACGCAGGCCCATAACTTCCCGGATCGGGCGCTGCAGGCACTGGATCGACAGTTACTTCAACGATCGCGGTAGCTGTTGCACAGCCGTTGGATACGGAAACTTCGTAATCCCCGGTGGCTGCACCGCTCACGGAAACGTTCGCCGAATTAGCGTTCGGGCTGAAGGTTCCCGTACCCGTCCAGCTGTAGCTGAGCGATCCGGTGGAGGTACTCGCTGTTACACCAAGCGTCAATACTTCACCAGCACAGATCGGACTGTTGCTCGTGGTGCTTGAAATGGATGGAGCCGCAACAGGTGTACCTACACAGTCGCAATTCGCATCGTACAGATCATCCGTGGTGCAGGCATCTTCATCATCGCATGGTGTACCCGGACCCGCCGGGCCGCCGATCACGCCCTCGCAATCCGAACCGCAGTCGCCGAGTTGCACGCCAGGGCCCACCACGGGGGAATTCGCGGTGATGTTGGTACCGCCGATACTAACGAACCAATCAGAGTTCACTGCAAGTTGCGAAGTGTAGGCATCTGAGGTGACGATCTCGAATGTGGCGCAACCCGTGAGGCCCGTTACCGGGATCCGCGCGAAGGGCACCCAGGTATCGGCCGCGAATGAACATTCCGCCGGGAAGCCGCTGCCATTGGCGTTGTAACCACGGTATCGTGATCCGGCATTGTCCACGTTGTCTATGCCGGGATTGGCCTGCAACGGGATCCCCTGCAACATGCAGAAATCAGCGAAAT
>JAEZDL010000102.1 GCA_023418095.1 Bacteroidota bacterium | reverse complement strand
ATGTGCCCACGCAGAACGAGATCAATGCGGGTTTCGTGGACCTGATGCTTTCCACCACGAACAACGGGACCTGTCCGGGGGCACAGGATATCGTACGGATCACCTTCGATCCAGGCATCCTGAATGCAAGTGTGGCGGTAACGAACGCCACTTGCAATGGAACCTCGAACGGATCGGCGACCTTCTCACCTGCCCTGCCGGGAACGACTTTCAGTTGGACGCCTTCCGGCCAAACGGGTGCGACCGCCGCGGGCCTAGGTGCTGGCAACTATTCCGTTACGGCCACCAATGCAGCAGGTTGTTCGCTCACCTTGCCGGTAACGATCGGCCAGCCTGCCGCGTTGGCGATCGCATCGATCGATGTGGTGAATGAAACTTGTGTCGGCTCTGGTAACGGATCGGTTACGGTGAATATCACCGGGGGCACCATGCCATATACATACATATGGAACGTGCCAGGTTCCGGGAACTCAGTAACTGGGACCACAGGTGTCTATACGGTAGGCGTAACGGATGCGAATGGCTGTGCGGCCGTGCAGGGAAGCGGTACCATACAGGCCGATGCGCAACCCAACGCTGCCAATGCCGGGGCCGATCTGGTGGGTTGCAATGGCGCAGCCGTTCCGCTCCAGGGAACAGTTACCAACGCCACAGGTGGCATATGGAGCGGGGGGAATGGATCCTTCACCGGTAACGGCCTGAACGTTCAATACCAACCCACGAACGCCGAGATCCTCAACGGATCGGTAGTGCTTACGTTAACTACGACTGGGAACACGAATTGTGCGGCAGCGACCGACCAGGTAACGGTGCTTCTCTCGAATTCCTACGTAAACGCTTCGCTAACCTCCACCGATGTTACCTGCAATGGCGGGTCGAACGGAACGGCGACCTTCTCACCGGTCCAACCAGGGATGCAATTCGCGTGGCAGGGAATACCCGGCCAGACCAATGCGTTGGCCACAGGGCTTTCCGCCGGGAATGTGGTGCTCATGATGACCGATATCCTTGGATGCAGTTATCAATACAACACCATCATCGATCAACCGGAAGCGCTGCAGGTGGCTTCCATCACGGCCACGAACGAAAGTTGCGCGGGTGCGGGGGATGGATCGGTAAGCGTGCAGGTGACCGGCGGGACTGCACCCTATTCCTATGCCTGGAACGTTCCCGGCAATGGACCGGTGATCAGTGGTACCACCGGTGAGTATACCGTAATGATCACCGATGCCAATGGTTGTGCGCCGATCCAGGCGAATGCTTCGATCGCTGCGAACGGTCAACCCAATATCGCCAACGCCGGTGCGGACTTCTCTGCGTGCATGGGTGAATTCCCTGTTCAACTTTCCGGATCTGTGTTGAATGCCACCGGAGGAACGTGGAGCGGAGGCAGCGGACAATTCACGGGCAATGGAATTGATGCTCAGTACACTCCAACGATGGCCGAGATCCAGGCGGGCAGCGTGGTGCTCACGCTCACCACGATCGGAAATACTTCATGCCCCGCTGCCAGCGATCAGGTGACCCTTTCCCTCTCGAACCTGTTCCTCAATGCGGATCTGCTCGCGACCAACGTGAATTGCGCTGGCGGATCGAACGGCACGCTCCTGTTCACTCCTTCCGTGCCCGGGTCTTCGTATGACTGGCCTGCATTCCCAACTCAAACGGGGCCTTTGGTGACAGGAGTTGGAGCCGGACAATATTCAGTTGAAGTGACCGATCAATACGGTTGTTCCGAAACGTTCAACGCCACCATAACCCAGCCCAACGCCCTGGTCGTGAACGCCATGAACACGATCGATGCGAGCTGCTTCGGCTTCAGCGATGGCGCGGCTTCGGTGATGATGTCGGGAGGCGTGCCTCCATACACGTACCAATGGAGTTCCGGCGGTAATGCCGCATCGATCGCCGACAGGCCAGCGGGCATCCATACAGTTTCGATCGTGGATGCGAACGGATGTTCCATGCAGGTGCCATTGCAGATAGGCCAGCCGGCACCTTTGACCTTCTCAGCCTACGTGCCCGATACGGTCTGTGTGAACGTTCCAGTGGCGATGAACGCCGTGGTGAACGGTGGTACCGCACCGTACTCCGTTCAATGGATCGGGATCGGCAGTGGCCCCTCGATCACCCATTCCTTCGATGAGTCGCAGACCGTGCAGGTAAACGTCACCGATGCCAACGGCTGTCCTTCGCAGATGGCTGAACTTCCAGTATACGTGCTTGATCTTACGGCTGCATCGCTGGAGACTTACGGCGATACCATCGTTTGTCCGGGTGGCTACACTTACGTCGGCGCCACATTGGAAAATTATCCAGGCACGTACCAGATGGTGTGGCCGGCTTCAGGCAATACCGGTGGCGGGCCCTTCATGCAACCGATCACGTCGAACATGAACTTGAACGTGATCGTGATGGATCAATGTGCGAATACGCTTATCGGAACAGTTCAACTTGGATTGGAAACCCCGCCAACGATCGTACTTCCGTCCATGCTCGGGCAGGGTTGTGCACCGCTTACCGTACAGATGCCTGATGACCTTACCGATGATCCGGTGACCTATGCGTGGAATTTCGGCAATGGTTCTACCTCCGATCAGCAGGCTCCAACCGTGGTGTTCAATACACCGGGGTCTTACAACGTTTCGCTCACGGTAACCACACCGATCGGTTGCACCGCTTCCGCGGAAACCACCGGGCAGGTGATCGCGCTTGCGCCACCGCAGATCTCGATCCAGGCCGATCCATGGATCACGGACATCGATCACAACGAGATCGACTTCACCGCACAAAGCATCAGTTCGCTCAACTTCTATGCATGGTCATTCGGCGATGGTGCCGGTACCAACGCGATAAACCCAACGCATACCTATGCCGAGCCTGGATCGTACCATGTGATGCTCACCGTGCAGGACCTGAACGGTTGCACGAACACAGCCGAAGGCCTGGTGCAGATCAACCCGGTGTACGATATCGTGGTGCCGAACATCTTCACTCCCGATCTGGGCGGTGGCAGTTCGGGGGAATACCATCCGCTCGACCTGAGCAACGACGTGTTCTATCCGTTCGTTCGTTACGTTGATGAATTCCGCATGCGCATCTTCAATCGCTGGGGGGAATTGATCTTCGAGAGCAACGATCTTGCCCGCGGCTGGGATGGTTATTACCGCGACCAACTGAGTCCGCAGGACGTGTACGTGTACCAGCTCTGGGTGCGCTTCATCGACGGGGTCGAGAAGAACCAGATCGGCGATGTAACGCTGATGCGCTGATCAGAGCCGGTCGTTGGCAAGGTTCGCCAGCGGGCTCCGTTCCCCTTTCTCAAGCGTGATGTGCGCGAACAATGGATCGCCTTTCGCCTTGTCGATCAGGTAGCTCAATCCGTTGCTTTCCGTATCGAGGAAAGGCGTATCGATCTGGTGCACATCGCCGGTGAAAACGATCTTGGTGCCCTCGCCCGCGCGGCTGATGATCGTCTTTATCTCCAGCGGCGTAAGGTTCTGCGCTTCATCAACGATGAAGAAGATGTTGCTCAAACTTCTACCGCGGATGTAGGCCAGCGGTGCGATCGCGATCTTCTCGTTCTCGAGCATCTCATCGATCCGTTTCGGAGTTGGATCATGCTTTTCGAACTGGCCTTTTATCAGCTTCAGGTTGTCCCAGATCGGCTGCATGTAGGGATCGAGCTTGCTCTGGATATCGCCGGGCAGGAAACCGATGTCCTTGTTGCTGAGCGGAACCACCGGCCTCGTCACATAGATCTGCCGGTATTCGCGGCGTTGCTCAAGCGCACACGCCAGTGCCAGCAGGGTCTTTCCCGTTCCGGCCGCACCCTGCAGCGTCACCAGCTTGATCTCCGGATCGAGCATGGCGCTCATCGCCAGGGCCTGTTCCGCGTTCTTCGGCCCGATGCCGAAAATGCTGTGCTTCTCTACTCGATCCACAGTCCCTTTCCGCGGATCGAACTTCGCGAGGATGCTTTTCTTCTTATGCTTCAGTATGAAGAAATGATTGCCGGAAGGCCGTTTCAAACCGAGCTCATCCACATCCACGCTGCCTTCCGCGAAGATCCGATCGATCACTTCCTCATCGAAATCATTCACCACGGTGCGGCCGGTGTAGAGGTGTTCACCGATGTTGCGCACCTTTCCGGTGAGGTAATCCTCCGAGATGATATTGAGGCTTTTCGCCTTTAGCCGCAGCGCGATATCCTTCGTTACCAGCACCACTTTCCGATCCTTGTTCTGCCGCTGCAAAGTGAGCGTAGCGTTCAGGATCTGGTGATCGTTCTTGGCATCGTCGAAGATCTTGGTGGCATCAACACCGTTCAGATCGTGGCGGGCGACCACTTTGAGGCTGCCGCGCGTTGGCCCGTTCAGCGGGATCCAATCGGTGAGCAGATCGCTCTTGGCGATGTTATCGAGCCGGCGAATGAATTCGCGCGCTTCGTAGTTTATGGTGTCGTTGCCTTTTTTGAACGTGTCGAGTTCCTCAAGTACTTGTATGGGGATGGCCACATCGTGCTCCTGGAAGCTTTCAATGGCCGAATGGTCGTATAGGATCACTGAAGTGTCCAACACGAAGATCTTGCGGTCTTTCTTCTTCATCCTATCAATGAACGTGTGTTCTCAAATGTATCCGAACGAAA
>JAEZDL010000180.1 GCA_023418095.1 Bacteroidota bacterium | reverse complement strand
GGTCAGATCGATATGGGCCGGTACCGGGCCCAGTTGCAGCGCACCGGCGGTCATCACGCCAAGGTGGTTGCGGTGCCTGATAGCGATGTGGTATTGCCCGGCCGCCATGTTGGTGAAGCGCACGGGCGTGGAACCATCCACATCCACGATGTCGCCATCGCGCTGGATCAGGGCTGCGCGCCGTGCCACGATCTGCGCCGGTTGCTGGGCATCCCGAAGTTCGATCAGTACCCAATCCACGATCGCATCCGCGCCGCTTTTCGAGGCATGTGCCGTATCGATCTGCTCCGATCCGGTATACGCATACGGCGGAATATTGTACGGTTGCTGCAGCGGTAGCATCTGTTGTTGCCGCAGATCATCGCGCATCATTCCCGTGCCCGGATCGTATGCGCCCTGGAGCAATGCTTTCACCGACACTACAAGGTTGGTCTGCACCGGTCCTTCGATCATGTAGAATTGCCCACCGCTCACCAGCGAACCGCTGTTGATCGCACTTCCAAGGATGCTTTGTGCCTGCACGGTGGCCAGCAACAGTACCCTGTCCTGTACATCGAAGAGATGGGTCACATCAACGATGCCGCTTGTCTCCCAGTTGCCAAGATCGGAAGGTGCGGTATCGTACTGGCCATCGGGGAGCGTGGCGCTCCGATCCACCATGCCTATCCGGGTGAGTTGTCCGCTGAATGGATCGAGTTTCCAGATCGAAGCTTCCATTCCACTTGTACCACCGAACGAATTGGTGTAGGTGGCCTCATCTTCCTGGATGTAGATCGAACCATCATCGGCCCAATCCACATTGTCCGGGCTGCGCAGGCCGTGATCGGGGTGGGGGAATTGGCCGTTGCCCGCATCATCGCCATCATAGATGATGTTGACCTCGGCGCTCAGATCGGTGGGATCGATGTCGATGATGTAGGTGGTGCCCCAATCATCAGCTGGGAAGAGATGGCCGCGGCCCGTGCTCGCATACACGATCCGGGTGTGATCGTACGGATCGGTGGCAAGGTCCTCCGGCCTTGAAAAGCGGAACATGCCGATCGCGTTGCCCAGCGCATATTGCTTGTTCTGGTCGGCGAAGCCCAGCGCATCGTAACCACTGGTGCCAGCAAGCGCCGCGTTGTAATGAGCGATCGGTTGGAACGATCCGTTGAACCTTGTGCCTGTGCCGTTCACGTGTTGCGGGCTGGTGAAGCCATCGCTGGAAACGAAGACATGCAGTGTTCCGAAGGCCAGCCCGTTCCGATCGAGGAACGTGTTGCCACCGAAGTGGTCCTTCTCACCTACGAAAAGGTACAGCGGCGCCGCTTCCGTATCATCACCGATCAGCATCATCACATGGCCGGGATCCACCGGTTGGATGAAGGTGCCGTTCTCCCACTTCGCACGGCCAAGCCACGGCGCTGCGTACAGATCACCATTGTCCACATCCAATATGAAACCCTGGCCGTTCGGCGCTTCTTCTCCCGTTACGAAAAGATCATCCTCCAGATTGAACGTCCCAGCTTCATACAACGAAGCCGAACATAGCCGGTCAACTCCTTCGAGACTGCTCGATCCTTCATTGATCTTCGTGGCGATCGTTGCTTCGTTGCCCGTTCGATCGTAGATCCGATCGTAGGCGAGCCCGGCACTGATCACCGTACGGCTGGCCGCATCCATCAGGAAACGGGTGATCCGTGCGCCTTTCAGCTGCAGTCCGTTGGCCAGGGTGTACGTGCTCCCTTCGGTCCCCATCACTTCATGGTTCATGAAGATCTCCACGTTGGCGCCAACGCGCCGTGCACCGATCCCGTCCATCTTTCCGGGCGGCGACCAGCCGGTGATCGTTTCGCCCACGGTCACCTTGGGATGTGTCGTCCACCCGTTCTGGCCGCTCACCAACGCATCTTCATTGCTCTGGCCCAGTACGGTTGAAATGATCAGCAGCGATGCAGGGATCGAAAGTGATCTGCAGAACTCCATACGTCTCGGATTAGGATCCGAAATCTATCCGGCCTTCTCCGATCGGAACGATGGGATTTCTCAACAACGGCGCAGCTTGAGCACGAATGCTGTTCAGATCTTTTCGATCCACCACTCGTTCTCCGATCCGCTCAGTACGATCGATCGTTCACGAAGCGCACGGGCGCCACCATCGATCCTCCTTCGATCCGCAAGGTGTAGATCCCGCGGGCGAGTGAAGCAAGATCAAACTCCATGCGATCGCTCGTGATCGTTGTACCATGCACCAATTTTCCATTCGGATCGTAGATGGAAAGAGTGCGCCCGATCATTCCCGCAGGTGCTTCCACCCACAACCGATCGTCGCTTTGCGAAAGTCTCAATGCATCAGATGCATTCTCCCCGATCGAAGTGGTGATCAGGTTCACACTGCGAAAACTGAAGGCTTCAAGGAACACTCCACTATCAAGGATCATGTCACCCACATCGGCGATCGCCACCTTGAAGTGATAGGTTTCGCCGGGTGAGACCACCGCGAACGCGGTGAGGTTGGTGGTGAAGCCATCGTAGCTAACGTATTGGCCGGGCGCAGGGAATTCATTGTCGTGGAAATAAGCCGGGTTGATACCCGCGTTCACATTGTTGATCGCCACCGGTGTGCCATCGGGCAACGCAGCCACATTGGTTGCCATGGGAAAGCCGGGGCCCGAGAGATAGATCGCGAACACATCGTTGAAGCCCGATCCGACGAACTCCGGATACTCCTCACTGCCGAAACTGAAGTTGAACAGGAGCGTATCGCCGTACGGGATGCAATCGAATTCAAGTACACAGGCATCGTAGGTGGGCAGGCCGCCGCCCAGGCTGATCTCCAGATCGGAATCACCCGGTGTCATCAAACTTCCCATCGCCATATCGGAGACCGGGCCGGCCACGCTCGCCGCTTCTCCGCTGGTGAGCAGGATCCCTTCACTGATCGCCAGTTCACTAGTTCCGGTGAAATGGGCCATCGCATTGCCGGCACAGTTCACCTGCACGTTGGAAATGCTCACGTTCAACCCTTCGAGCAACTGGCTTATCGTGGCATTGGTAAGGCTGTCCGTGATCGTAAGCTGCGCCGATGCGGAAAGTGCGGTGAAGCAGAGAATGGAAGCGGAGAATTGTTTCATGGCAGGAGGGTTTTGGGTGTTGTGAAATTAGTCACCGCTCATTGAAGTTGTGATCCATTATCCGGTGGATGACCACGTTCAGGCCCCCATTTCGATCATTCTGCCGAAAATTGATCGCACCGGTATTGCCGGATCGAAAAGATCCACCATACTTGTATCTCAATTCGTGACTGCGCCTCTTCGATCGCAGCTGGTCCCAAGGAGCCGGGTGAAGGAAGAAGGGTGTATCGGCTGTTCCCAGCGTGGCTTCTGTGAACGAAAGGATCCTTTTTAATTCAAATTGAATGGAGCCTTTTCAGTCACCACGGCCGAAAAAGATCCTGATCGCGGATGACGATCGGGATTCAGTGGCCATACTCTGTGCCTTGTTGCGCATTCTCGGTTATGAGGCCCATGGCGCAAGCGATGCCTATGAAACGCTTGAACTTGCCCGCCAGATCAGGCCTGAGGTGATGTTGCTGGACATCGGGATACCCAAGGTGAACGGCTACCAGATCGCCTCGGCGATCAAGCGGGATCCCGATCTGGCTTCCACGCGCCTGATCGCTTTCAGCGGATATTCCACCGATCCCGATCGCGAAATGGCGAAGGAGGCCGGCTTCGATCATTACCTGCTGAAACCTGCGCGCAAGGAGCAGTTGATCGCGGCCATCGAAGGCCTTTCCTACGTGGTATCCTGATCTTCCGGCCTCGTATAAGGATTCATCCGCCCAGCCTCATGTGCGGCCGGTCAGGCTGAAGGCCGGGTTAGCTTTGCGCCCAGAGGCATTCCCCATGAGCACGAGAACCAACGATGTGAAGCGCGTGACCACGCACACGCTGCAGGAAATGAAGGCGAAAGGCGTGCGTATAGCCATGCTCACCGCCTACGAC
>JAEZDL010000055.1 GCA_023418095.1 Bacteroidota bacterium | reverse complement strand
GGTCTTGCGGTATTTCTCCGGCATCCAGTCCTTCGGCTCGATCTTCTGCTCGGCATCGATCTTGGCCTGGAAGTGCTCGTCGAGGTTGCGTACTTCTGTCATGTCGCTCGCTAAGATACGGGGAATGCGGATTTCAATAGGTTGAGTTCTGTCAGTTCATGAACGGGATGACCAGATGATCTATTCGTTGAATGATCAATGATCCGTGCGTAAGGACGTGATCTGCGTAAGTGGCGCAGCCGGAAAACCCGCAAGCGACCGAAGGGAGTGCGGCTTTGCAGGCGAAGACACGACCTGACAGGAATTCGCCCCAACACTCAACCAGCTCAACATCTTCAACCTCCAACCTCCCGATCAACATTATCGCGGTTCCGGGTCAAGGCCCGGAATGACAAACCGCTCACGCCCGGAATGACATCGCGGCCGTGACCAACCTTCAACCAATGCAACCCTCAACCGCATAGATCCTACCTTTGCGGCCCTCATGTCCCAACGAATGGCGAAATTCCATACGCTTCAAGTCAGCAGCATAGATCGGGAGGCAGGTGAAACGATCGTGGTGGGTTTCAAGGTTCCGCCGGCGTTGAAGGAGGATTTCAAGTTCATCCATGGGCAATACCTTACGCTGAAGCTGCATGTGAACGGTGAGGAATTGCGGCGCAGCTACAGTATTTGCAGTTCGCCGTACGAGGAGGAGGAGATCCGCATTGCGGTGAAAAAGGTGTCAGGTGGGCGCGCGAGCACGCAATTGGTGGAGAAGCTGAAGCCGGGAATGAGCATCGAGGTGATGACCCCGATGGGCAGCTTCTATACGTTGTGCGATGCGGCGAACCAGAAGCATTACGTGGCCTTCGCGGCAGGCAGCGGGATCACGCCGATCATCAGCATTTTGAAGACCGTTCTGCGGGCCGAGCCGAAGAGCCGCTTCACATTGTTCTATGGCAATAGCGATATGGATCGGGTGATCTTCCGGCAGAAGCTGGATGAATTGAAGACCCACTATCCCGATCGATTGGCGGTGCACCACATCCTTTCCAAAGGGATGGATGAGGACATGCTCTTCAACGGGCGGATCACCACCGAAAAGGCCGTGCAATTGATGCAGCGTTTTCTTACCGATCCGCTGCATAAGGAATTCTTCATTTGCGGGCCGGAGCAGATGATGGTGAACGTGAGCGAGGCGTTGGAAAAACAGGGTGTGGACAAGAAACAGATCCACATCGAACTCTTCACTACACCGGTCACTCAGGAGGCGAAGAAACCGCCAGTGGAGGTGGGAGAGGGCGCTTTTACGGGAAAGGCGCAGGTGAAGGTGATCCTCGATGGACGCGAGCACATGCTTGAAGTGGCCGCCAGCGGAGATGCAGTGCTGGATGTGGCGCTGGACGCGGGGCTGGACGTGCCTTTCGCCTGCAAGGGCGCTGTGTGCTGCACGTGCAAGGCACGCGTGGTGGAAGGAAAGGTGGAGATGGCGATGAATTATGCCCTAACGGATGATGAGGTCGAAGACGGCTTTGTGCTCACGTGCCAGACGCACCCGCGATCGGCGAACGTTACGATCGATTACGATCAGCATTGACCTCACCCCCGGCCCCACTCTGGTGGAGAGGGGAGAATTCCCTATAGTTTAAGCCGCTCTCTTTCGGAGAGGGGTTGGGGTGAGGTTTGGGCGAATTCCTGTCGGGTCGTGGCTTCGGTTCCAAGTCCGCGATCGCTTCGCGCTCTTGCGGGCTTTCCACCTGCGCCACTTACGCGGATCGTGCCCTGGCGCACAATGATCGGTATTTACAAATGATCGGCCCATAACGATCGAAGCGGGCTTACGGGCCCGCTTCGTCCTGATCCTCGCCTGCGTTATGTTTTTTGTTGTGAGGCGGGAGATCTGGATATGGTTCAGTTCACTTTGGCGTACGTGCCAAGCTTGGTCTGTATGTGTGCGAGGTAGTTCTCACTGTGGTAGAAGCCGCCCCTGTCCCCATTGTATCGCACGATCGCACTGGGGAAATCGGTGTAGAACGGATCGATGTATTGCGTACTCTGCGGTTGCAGATCGATGTAGCAGTAGTAATCCGGATAGTTCACCAGGTCCTTCGGCAACGTGGTGTCCACAAGGAATAGCTTTTCCTGGTATCCGGGCTTCATCACACGTATCGTGTAGTTCTGGTCTATGTCCAGCTCCAATTCGAATTTGCCGCTTCTTTTTGTCTTGATCCGGCCGATCTCCGTGTTCTCGCGGTAGATGATCACTTCCAGTTTTCCGGCCTTTTTACCCTCGGCCATGATCTGCCCGTGGATCGGAATGAACCAACCTTCGGCCTGATCGCGCCGATCCACCAGCTTGCCTTGCGCGAAGGCACCGCTTGCCAGGCAGATCGTGAGAAGCAGGGCGTAGATCTTTAGGGATCCCATTCTTTCCATGTTTACAGTGCCACTTAACGTTTGAACGATCGAAGAGGTTTCATGCCACCTGGAAAAAGGGCGGCACCATGGTGCGTTTTTCGCTCTTCGGAAGTGAGATGTGGATGGTGGTGCCCTTGTTCACTTCACTTTCGGCCCACGCCTCACCGCCGTGCCGGCTCACCACCCGGTGCACGATCGCCAGGCCGATGCCCGTGCCTTCGAATTGCGAACTGTTGTGCAGCCGCTTGAACGCGCCGAATGCCTGTTCCTTGTACGCCGGATCGAAGCCCACGCCGTTGTCGCGCACGTACACCAGGTCCTTCTCACCCTCCGATCGGTGCCCGATCGTGATCTTCGGGGAATCCACTTTCCGGGAGAATTTCAGCGCGTTGGAAAGCAGGTTGTGGAGCACAACTTTCAGCATCGGTGCATCGGCATGCACTTTCGTCCCCGGCTCGATCTCCAGCACGATCTGCGAAAGCCGGTCGCTCATCACCTGTTCCTCGATCACCGATCGCACGAGTTGCGCAAGATCGACCTCCACGCATTCCATTTCGCGGTTGTTCGTCTGTGAGAAGCGCAGCAGATCGTCCACCAGTTCGATCAGGCGCACCGATCCCTTGCTGATGCGATCGGAGAATTCCTTCACTTCCTGCGGATCGCCGCCGCCTGCGGCCACTTCGCTGAGGTGTTCGCTCAGCGCGGCGATGTTCTTCAATGGTGATCGCAGATCGTGCGCTACACTGTACGAAAAGGATCCGATGTCCTCGAGCGCCTCCATCAATTGCGCGGTACGCACGGCCACGCGCCGGTCCAGGTCGGCGTTCAATTTCAACAATCGCGTCTCCTCTTTCTTCCGATCGCTGATGTCCTTGATGATCGCCTGGAAGTGCGCGCGGCCGCCCGGTTGCTTGCCCAGGTAGTTCGCGGTCATCAGGCAATCGATCTTGTCGCCGGTGGGTTTGCGCACCGTAAGGTCCACGTTCAGGAATTCGTTGCCTACACGTGCCTTCTTCAGCGATCGGAAAAGTTCCTTTGGATCCTCGAGATGGTCGCTGAAGGTGCTCCCGATCAATTGTTCCTTGTTCACGGTGATCAGCTTCGCGAAGGCATTGTTCGCCGCCAGCACTTTGCAGCGATCATCAACGATCACGATCGGATCGCCGGAAGCATCGAAGACCTGTTGGTACTGGTGCAGGAGCCTGTCCTTTTCACTTCTCAGTTGATGGATCTCGTAGGCCTGGTTGATCCGCAGCCTGATGTCGTTCTCGTCCCAGGGTTTTGTAGCATAGGCATAGATGCCGCCGTTGTTCACCGCAGCGATCACGGCTTCCATATCCGCGTAGCCGGTGAGCAGCATGCGCATGGCGGAAGGCGAGCGTTCACGGGCGATCGCCAGGAATTCCGATCCGGTCATGCCCGGCATGCGTTGATCGGAGATGATCACGTGCACGTTTTCCTTCTTCAGGAGTTCGAGCGCTTCCGGGCCTGAATTCGCGATCAGCACGTCCATATCGCGGCGGAAGGCGGATCGGAAGGATTTCAGGTTATGCTCCTCGTCATCTACGAACAGTACGCGTATACGATCGTTGTTCATGCTCTGCGTTCGTTCAATTTCATATGGCT
The DNA here is from genome assembly GCA_023418095.1 of Bacteroidota bacterium. Lineage (GTDB taxonomy): Bacteria > Bacteroidota > Bacteroidia > Flavobacteriales_F > PHOS-HE28 > PHOS-HE28. The sequence continues at coordinate 7,152 of JAEZDL010000055.1, read as the reverse complement.
GATGGGAAGTGCGATCCGGAATTCGGTGCCGATCCCGGGAGTGGATCCGATCTCGATGGACCCATGATGATCCTCGATGATGCCATAGACGATCGCCATGCCGAGGCCTGTTCCTTCGCCCACGGGTTTGGTGGTGAAGAACGGATCATAGATCCGCGCCTTCACTTCCTCGCTCATGCCGATGCCGTTGTCCTTTATGCTGATGATCACGTGATCGCCGGCCTGCCGTGTTGCGATGGATACGATGCGTTCAATGGGATCGGGTTTCGCAAGCGTTGCCTGCACCGCGTTGGTGAGTATGTTCATGAACACCTGGTTCACCTTGCCGGGGTAGCATTCCACTTGCGGGATCTGTTGCAGATCCATTTCGATCCGCACCCGATCGCGGTATTGCGGACCGAGCACGGTGATGGTGTTGCGGATCCCTTCGTTGAGATCGCTTTCCTTCAGGTCGCTCTCATCGAGGCGGGAGAAATTGCGCAACCCGCGCACGATCTCAGCGGTTCGTGACGATCCCTCCGCGATGCTGTTGATGATGTCGTCCAGTTCATCGATCGAGTCCTGGATGCCCAGTTGTTCCTCCTTCTTCCGTATCTCTTCCAACTGCGCGATCTGCGCGGCCTTCCGCCTGTATTCCTGCATCACTTCAACGATCTCGCCGATGTTCCTGCGAAGCGGTTTTATGTTGCTTGTGATGAAGTTGATCGGGTTGTTGATCTCGTGCGCGATCCCGGCGGTGAGCTGGCCGAGCGAGGCCATCTTCTCGGCGTTCACCAGTTGCGTCTGCGTCTGCTTCAGGTTCTCGTTGGATTCCTGCAGCGCATGGGTGCGCTCACGCACACGATCCTCCAGGATCACGTTCTGCTCGCGGATGATCCGTTCATTCTCCTTGGAGATCCGCAGTGATTCCGCCTGCGACAATTCCTTCTCCTTCCGCAGTATGTTGATGTGATCGGCCAGACCGAACGAGAGCAGAACACCTTCGATCGCAGAGCCAACAGGCATGAGGTAGATCGTGAAGTTGTTGTATGGAAGGATGCCCATATCCTTCATCACGAACACCATGGTGCCGATAAGGAAGAGCGACCATGCGATGAGGAAGAACCCAGCCTGACGCGAACCTTTCCGCCACACCACCACACCGATGGCATAAACGTAGAACGCATAGATGCCCGAAACGGCCTGCGCGATCTGGTAGCCCACCCATGGCCAGGGGCCGAAGTAGGTGGCGATGGCAATCGCGAAGAGCGCATAGAAGTATGGTATACCCTTGTGGAGCCTCGGCGCGAATTCGCTTGTGCGCAGGAATCGTTTTGTGAATTCGGTGGCTGCGATAGCGGTGAAGATGGTGAGCAGGAGCGATGATCGCGTAAGCAGGAATCCATTGTCGGGCCAGAGCAGCACCGGCGCGATGCCATAGAAAGTGAGCTGTGTGAGGAATACCAGCAGTATGTAGATCACATAACGCAGATAGCTCGCATCACGCGTGGAGAGGAAGATGAAGAAATTGTAGAACGCGAGCACGAGCATCATGCCGATGAAGATGCCCACGTAATAGACCTGATCGCCTGCGACCTTTGCCGCCACCGGTGCCGATCGGAGTATCATGGGCACCTGCAATTGTTTCATGCTCTTCACGCGGATCAGAAGTTCCAGCTGCTCTGGCGAGGAAGGCAGCGTGAAGCTGAACTTGCGGCCTTCGGGAAAAAGTTCATTGAACTTGCGCGCCTGGCCGTTGTGGACGAAGTGCACTGCGCGGCCTTCCTCCAGGTAGTACATGTCCAGTTCATCGATCTCCGGATGCGGTATCTCCAACACGAGATCCTCCGTGATCGAGGATCGATCCAGTTTCATCCGCAACCAGAAAGCCGATCCACCCGATCCGAGGTTGGGCACGTCCTCTTCCGATCGCACGAACGTACCGGATCGGAAGACCTCATCGGCGGAAAGCGTGCCGGCTGGATCTTCGAACACGCTCACTTCACGGCCGATCGGCCGCAGGCGATCCACCAGATCGTTGGTATGATAGGGAGCGGCCTGCAGCGCCAATGGCGCCAGTAATATGAGCAGGAATTTCAGGAAAGGGCGGATCATCGGCCCCTTCTACGTGTACCGGCGGCGATGGTTACGGGTTATGCGCTGTAGCTTAGCCGGTCCTTCAAGATACCCTGGTAGGCGACCATGTCCACCGCATAATCCCCGATCAGCAGATCATACTGCACGAGCAGTTCGGTACCGGATGGATTCTCGATCCGCTCCAATTGCGGCCGCAAACGAAGGCTGAAGATCCGCTGGCGCTGATCGAGTGAAGCGTAAGGCAGAAGTACGGTATCGGGATTCACCATACAGATGGACTTGATCCGCGGCACCGGATAATCGAAGCTGCCTTTTTCCCCGATGTTCTCCATCACGATGAAGCCGTTCTTGCTCGGATGCTTCTTCGTGTAATGCGCCACGAAGCATACCATGTGGCGCGCCTCGGCCTGTGTGGCGATCGCCGTTACGGCAAGGCTCAGCAGAATGGGCACACCGCGGTTGGCATAGCGGTTCGCGTTCCAAAGGCCGCATACCTCGCCATTGCCGTTCACGCGCAATTGGGCCAGTTCATCGGCGATCCGTGGATCCATCTTTTCCACGGCTTCAAGCATCGGCAGCTTCCTCTTGCCGTTGTCCATCTGCAGCTTTATGCCGCCCACCATGCCCAGCTCCGCATGCAGCGCCACGATCACATAGCATTCCGGATCGTTCACCCACGAATTGTCCGGTTTCACGGTAAGCGGGATCCCGAAATCTGAAAGTACCTGTTCGTGTTCACGAATGAATTCGTTACAAAGTGCAGGTTCATCAGGCGCCCTGAACGCCTTCAGGGTGATCCTATCGATGGTCTGCTGCGGCTCGGCTTTCATCCTCGGTGGTGGTGTGAAGTGGACGTTCGTTCGGTATCAATTCCTCCAGGTCCACGAAACTGCGGCCCGATGGAATATTCTCTTTCAACATGATCCTGCGTGCGACATCGGCGGCGGCTGCACCCCCGAGCGTGACGCCGGTGGCCAGCTGCGGCCAGGTGATCAGTTCCTTTCCGATCAGGGGCAGCGAGGATCGCAGCGATCCGCTGATCTGGTCAACGCCAACGATGGCTTTTGAGACGGACATGCGCGTGTGCTCATCGATCGGCGGCTTCAATGTGTCCGCAGCGATGTGATCGAGCCGGCCATGGAAGATCGGCCTGGCGGGTTCCCGATCGAACCGTTCAACATCGATCATGCCGCGATCACTGGTATCCATGATCACGGGAATGCGGTGTGATCGCGCCTTCTGCCGCGCCAGCACCTTGATGGCCACACTGTCGCATTCCTCGATGAGCACATCGAGCTTTCCACCATGCGTAAGGAACTCCTCGATGTTGCCCTCGTTGATCCCTCCGGTGTAACAGGTCACTTTCAGGAACGGATCGATCTCGAGGATCTCTCGCGCTACGTTCACAGCCTTGTTCACGCCCATCTGGTGAACACCGTTGCGGATCCGGTTCAGGTTGCTCAATTCCAGCGTATCGTGATCGGCAAGCCGGATCTCACCGAAACTTCTTTCCAGTACCATGGTGAGGCTTACGCTCTGGCCCACGGAAAGGCCGATCACGCCTACTTTCCTGGTTGAAAGTTCGCGTTGTTGTTCGCGGGTGATCTTGTTCCGGTTGCGATCGGTGCGCACCTGGATGAACTCCTCCTCATCGAGCAGGTGTACCAGCCGGTTCGTCCATGGATAATACACCCACACCCCGTACTCATCGCGCGGTATCTTCTGGAGGATCTCATCCACAGCGGCCCGCAGTTCGTGATCTGTGAATTTGTAGGAGGGGTCACGCGTGCGGATCAACTCCTGCAATTGCACCTCGATCCTGTCGTAACGTACTATGCGATCGTTCGATCGCAAAAGATCGTTCAAGGCCGAACGGTCGTCGGGATTGGACGAACGAAAAAAGGAAACCGTATGGACCTCGTCCGACCTCGTCGTATCCTTCGCCTCACTCATCCGGTGCCTGGAGCCGTTCGATCGTGCCGTATAAGCCTCCGTCGATCTTGCGCCCCGAGCAAAATATGGGCAAATTTTCGACATGTGCAACCTTTTTTTCGTTCACTCGTACTACCTGCCTGAATATCACAGGAACTCATGGGAGAGAAAGCGATCCAAAGACCAGCCATTGCGGTGCCCACCGTGCTCTATCTCGATGACGATGCAGGCAACCGACAGGCTTTCGTGGCCTCGTTCCGGCGCGACATGCGCATACTGCTGGCCGCAACTCCCGATCAGGTGTGGGAGATACTTGCGCGGGAACAGGTGCATGTGATGATCAGCGACCAGCGGCTGCCCGGGCTGCAGGGAAGCGAGATCCTCAGCCTTGTGAAGGACCGGCATCCGCAGGTACGCCGCATGATCATGACGGCTTATACCGATCTGCAGGCGGTGATCGAGGCGATCAACAGGGGCGGGGTGATCCAATTCCTTCCCAAGCCGTGGGACACCGATCAGGTGCTCCGTGCCGTGCAACAGGCCTTCGCCGAATTCCAGAGCGAGAACGATCGCTACGCTTATACCGAGCGTTTGATGGAAGCGAACAAGCAACTGGAGTTCGCCTTGCGCCAGCGGTTGCTTTCCTGACCGACAGGCTTCGCCGTTCCCGATCGCATGCCTTTTCTTTGGGGCATGAAGTCCTTCGTACTACAGTGTTTTTTCCTTTTTGGTGCCCATGCGGCCCTGGCCCAATGCGATCGCTGGCAGCAGCGCGTGCAGTACACCATGTCCATCAACATGGATGAGAAGACGCATCGCTTCACCGGTGATGCGGCGCTGGTCTACTTCAACAACAGCCCGGATACGCTGCGTGAAATGTGGTTCCACATGTACTTCAACGCCTTCAGGCCGGGAAGTGAGATGGACGTGCGGTCGCGCACGATACTCGATCCCGATGATCGCGTGGCCGATCGGATCGCACTGTTGAAGCCTGAAGAGTTCGGCGAGATCAAGGCGGAGAACATGATGCAGGATGGAAAGGCTGTGACCACCACGCCGATGGGCACGATCATGCGCGCACAATTGGCCACGCCACTGCTTCCTGGAAAGAAGACCACCTTGAAATATTCGTTCAACGGGCAGGTGCCGGTGCAGATCCGTCGCAGCGGCCGCAACAATGCGGAAGGTGTCGCATACAGCATGAGCCAATGGTACCCGAAGCTCGCCAATTACGATCAGCGCGGCTGGAACGCGATCCCATACGTGGGCCGGGAATTCCATGGCGTCTGGGGTGATTTCGATGTGACGATCGACATCGATAGTTCGTTCACGGTAGCGGCCACAGGAGTTCTTCAACAGCCCGAAACGATCGGCCACGGCTACGCCACGGGCGGAAAGCCAGTGAAGCGTGCGCCGGGCGACCGGCTGCGCTGGCGTTTCGTCGCGAAGGACGTGCATGATTTCGCGTGGGCCGCCGATCCGGATTATGTGCATTTCACCGAGCAGGTGCCTGGCGGGCCGCTCCTCCATTTTTTCCATAAGAAGGATCCCCAGCTGGATACGCTCTGGCAGCGATTGCCCGGTCACATGGTGCGCGCTACGCAATACATGAACGAGCATTTCGGGAGATATCCGTGGCCCCAATACAGTTTTGTGCAGGGCGGTGATGGCGGCATGGAATACCCGATGCTCACATTGATCACCGGGCGTAGGCGGATCGGCAGTCTGGTGGGCGTGAGCGTACACGAGTTCGTTCACAGCTGGTACCATGGATTGATGGCCAGCAATGAAGGCCGATACGCATGGATGGACGAAGGATTCACGGAATACGCATCGAGCAAGGTGATGCAGCAGCTGTTCCCTTCACCGCAGGATCCGCATGTGAGCGCGTTCGGGAATTATCTCGGCATGATCGAAAGCCAGTACCATGAGCCACCCAGCATACATGCAGATCATTTCAGGACGAACTTCGTCTACGGAACAACTGCGTACAGCTTTGGCGAAATGCTTGTCCACCAGTTGGGCTCTGTGATCGGTGAGAAGGAGTTGGCGAACGGACTGCTGCGTTATTATGAGGTGTGCAAGTTCAAGCATCCGGAACCGATCGATCTGGAACGTGTGTTCGAGAAGGAGAGCGGGGTGGAATTGGATTGGTATTTCGATCAATGGATCAATACGACGCGCAAGCTCGATTACGGGATCAACAGCATTCTGGAAGTGAACGGTGAATTGCAGGTGACGCTGGAGCGGAACGAAGAGATGCTGATGCCCGTGGACCTGGAGATCACCGATCGCAATGGATCGAAGACCTATTATCACATACCGATGTCGTTGATGCGCGGTGGAAAGCCTGCGGACGGTGATGCTTACACATTCACCACATTGCCTGCCTGGCAATGGACCGATCGCACGTATTCGTTCACCATAAAGGGATCGATCGCTTCACTGGCCGCGGTAACGCTCGATCCGTTGCAACGGATGGCCGATGTGGAGCCGGAGAACGATCGGGTGGAATTGGTGGAGGGATCGCAGGGTTTTGTGAAACCGTAGGCCCGCGTGAGGGATAGGAGCGGAAAGCCCGCAAGCGAGGCTTTGCGAGCGCGGACTTGCAGCGATAGCCCGACGGCGGCCACACCGCTGTGAAGCGGTGCGGCCGCCGGCACGCCCTAATGGAACAGTTCTACGTTAACAGTTGTCAGATGTGCGGGGAGATGGTTCAGACCAATTCGGCTTCTTCCTTTTTGTTGCTTACAAGCTTGTTCTGCACTTCTGTAGGCACTTGCTGGTATGCATGGAATTTCTCGGTGTAGGTGCCGCGGCCTTGCGTGAGGCTGCGCAATGTGGTGCTGTAACGATCCAGTTCTGCGAGCGGCGTGTGCGCCGTTATGATCTGGTGATCTCCGCTGCTGTCCACGCCGATCACCATGCTGCGCCGGCTTTGGAGATCGGTCATCACATCGCCCATGAGATCCGCGGGTACGCGCACTTCTATCTGCTGGATCGGTTCCATGAGCTGTTGTGCGGCATTGATGAAGGCTTCCTTGAACGCCATCATGCCGGCGATCTTGAAACTGATGTCGTTGCTGTCCACCGGATGCATTTTTCCATCGTGCACGATCACGCGTACATCGCGCGCCGGGGATC
>JAEZDL010000269.1 GCA_023418095.1 Bacteroidota bacterium | reverse complement strand
CCAGCGATCCCGCCAACGAGCGCGCTCGCCGTACCACGCGCGTCCGCGGTAGTAGGAATCCCAGTAAGACCCCACGGAGAAGCTGATGATGGGCACATCAATCTCAGATACATATTCAACCAGGGGCACGAAACCTCCGCGAACTGGATAGCTGAGATAGCCCGCGTAAACCCAACCGCGGTTATTGTCGGCGCTCACATCGCACCAGCTGTAGCCGGCCATACATCCGTGCACATCCACCGGCGTGCGCCCTGGCACCACGTCAACCACGGGGAAAGCTGTTGATGGTCCAGCTCTCATATTGAGATCCACCGTGACGATTGCATCCTGGGCCGAAGCTACAGCCGGAAGAGCCGCCATAGCGAGCACGCCCGCTGCTATCGAGGTTACATACCGTCTCATGGATTGTTTCCTTTCTACGCAACGCTGGCGCGCGCAACTATCTAGGTGCGGGATTAACTCCTCTTCGCGTGAACATCCGCCTCTCAGGTATGGTTCCTCTCCCTGCAAATATTCAGGAGCAAACACTCTTGCTGCTTTGCGAGGCAGCTGTTTCGCACCCGCTATGCTGCGGCGCAGAAAGTCAAAATGTGGAGGTTTTCTGAGCTGCGGCCAAACTCGCACTTTCACGAGGGTGCGAGTCGGCACTGGCCAGCGTGTAGAAGTCATAGTCGTCCGTCGCGCCGATGAGCTCGCCATCGATGCAGAAGGTTCGCGTCGGGAAACGCCAATCCCAAACGCTATGCCGTGCTCGCTCTGATGATCTTTGCAGCCTGACTTTTCCGGGTACGCGGGCACGTTGCGGGAGGCCAGTCGGTAGTAGCGTGGCAAGCTGACCACTTTGCACAGACGGCCTTGCTGCCAACTCGCCGAGCCCGCGACGCCAGCGCCTGCAATGCAGGCTTCATCCATATGCACGCCCTGCCGGTTGAGCGTCCGAGCCGCACCGAACGCCAAGTGAGCAACTAATGATGGTTTCCAATCCGCTGATCGACATTTACTTCGATCGCTTGAACTTCTCGCCGCGATCTGCGTGCGCGGCCGTCCAGGTGGCCGTCTTGACCTTGTGCCAATGGATACAGCGGCCCGAGCGGTACGGCAGGTCCGTGCGCTTGGACACAATGCCTTCCATGCCGTGGGCTTCGGCGGCCTTCAGCAGAGCGACGGGGTCGTTGAACGTCTCGGCGAGCTGGATGAGCTCCGAGCCCCCGATGAGTTTCGTGAGGGCGTCCTTGCGCTTCGCAAGCGAGAATCGTCGGAGATCTTTGCCGTTGAGGAACAGGAGGTCGAAGGCGATGACGTTCACCTGCCCGCGCCGGATGGCGGCCGGCCAATTCGGCCCCGTCGGCGGTTGGATGGGAGAGGAAGGGGGATGTACGGGATACGCGGCACGCGCGCGTATATGGTGCTGCAACTCGCGCGCGCAAGTGCTGAAAACAGCAAGCCGGAGCGCGTCCTTCAGTGCTTCGGACCGCTCTTCGTTTTGAAGTCACCTAAGAGGACAACGCGCGACGCGGCCTTCGCCTTGTCATCAAGCTCGGCCTCAAGAATATGCACGCGCGCCTCGAGCTGGCTCAGCCGCGCAACCGTCCAGCTCTCTGTGAACCGCTTCCGATGATACGAATGGGTGAGGACAATGAGAAGAGCACCGATCAGTGCACCAAAAATAGTGCAGGTAACGCCGCACCAATCAACGAGTCGCTTGCCGGTGTCTTGCTCGAGATAGAGAAGCGAGCTCATGACGATTGCAATCGTACCAAGCGCGGCGAAGACCCACCAATAGGTTACTAAGTAGCGCTCCAAGGATCTTGCTCGACTATCGTCCATTACGGATTTCCTTTGAATGGAGCAGATGTCGACTGACCTGAGACCCTTTCTTCCTCCACTCAGAGGGAGAGTCCTGGGTTAGGATTTTGCCCATTGCCGGTCGTCGCGGCAAGTGCCAGGCGTTGGTTGCAGAACTCCTCCGGTGTCCGATTGGCGAGCGCCGAATGCGGGCGCACGCGATTGTAATCGTCACGCCACGCGGCGAGCACCGCGCGGGCCTCGGTGAGTGAGGAGAATGCCGTCTCGTTCAGGCACTCGTCGCGCAGCCGGCCGTTGAAGCTCTCGACGAACGCGTTCTGTTGCGGCTTGCCGGGCTGGATGTAGTGCCAGTCGATGCCCGTTCCTTTGCTCCAGGCCAAGATCGCCATGCTGGTGAGCTCCGTGCCATTGTCGGAAACGCACGTCGTCGGCTTGCCCCGGACCGCGATGATGGCGTCGAGCTCGCGCGCAACACGGGCGCCCGAGAGCGAGGTGTCCGCCACCAGGGCGAGGCATTCGCGTGTGCAGTCGTCGAAGATCGCCAGTGCCCGGAACCGGCGGCCGTCCGTCAATGTGTCGGAGACGAAATCCAGCGACCAGCGCTCGTTCGGCCGCGAGGGAAGTGCCAGCGGCGCCCGCAGTCCGAGAGCGCGTTTACGGCCGCCACGCTTCCTCACCTGCAAACCTTCCTCGCGGTAGAGCCGCCGGAACCGCTTCTGGTTCATTGCCAAGCCTTCTCTCTTCAGCAGGAAATGCAGACGCCGGTAGCCGAAGCGGCGACGTACTTGTGCCAGCTCCCGGATGCGCAACCGAACGGCACCATCGTCCGGGCGTTGGCTGCGGTAGCGCACCGTCGAGCGATCGACACCGAGGGCCTGGCACGCCCGCCGCTCGCTCACCTCGTGCGTCGTGCAAGCGTGAGCCACGGCCTGCCGTCTAGCGGCGGGCGTCACCACTTTCGGCTGTTGATGTCCTTCAGGATCGCATTGTCGAGCATCGTCTCGGCGAGCAGCTTCTTCAGCTTTGTGTTCTCGTCCTCGAGCGCCTTCAGCCGCTTGGCATCGGAAACGTCCATGCCGCCAAACTTCGACTTCCACTTGTAGAACGTCGCTTCGCTGATCCCGTGCTTGCGGCACACCTCCGCCGTTGGCCGGCCGGCTTCGTGCTCGCGCAGTATCCCGATGATCTGCTCTTCCGAAAACCTGCTCTTACGCATCGTCCGCTCCTCTCTGGAGGTTACGGACTCTACCCAAATCTGGAGGAGATCGAGGGGCTCAGGTCACGACCATTCAAGAGAGGACCCTAAGCGGTAGTAAAGCACGGCCTACCGTGGCTGTTGGTAAAGATCGCATGAGGTTAAGCCGATTCTGGGATGTGGTTGCGCAACGCCCGTCCGGCGGCGCGGTTCCTGGAATTCAACAGTAATTCGCCTTACTGCGTCGCCGGCGCTATCCCGACGCGCTCAAACGGCCGAACTTTTTAAACGCTGGGAGCATCGACCACCCGCGCTACTTGATCACCATTGTTGCGACCGGGTCTGTCAACCCAGTTACGTTGAGGGGAACACGGACAGCATTGAGTGCGTTCTGGGGCATCACGTATTCAATCGTGGGAGGTCCCGCATGGCCCAAACCCCGTTGATCATCCTCCGCGGTTTGTTCGCCGCGCTGGTTCTTTGCGCCGGTTCGATCGACACAAGCTTCGGCCAAGCGCCGGCAATCAACTCCGGCACGCTCAAATGCACCGTCGCGGAGGTGCCCAACCAGCCGAGCACAGTGATCGAGCTATCGTGCAACTTCAAGTCCATTGCCGGGATCACGAGCGACTATGACGGGAGCGCAGGGACAAAGGCGGGAACCTTTCCTACCGCGAAGCACGTCTTTGTCTGGAGCGTAGTCGCGCGGGGCTCGAGCAAGGCGCCTCTACTCGATGGCACGTTCACGTCAGAGACTGGCAGGGAGGGGCCGGCAGTTTTGCTCGGCGGAGCGGACCGATCAATTCGCCTGGAGCCGGCGGGCCGGAACGAGCAATTGGCGGGGCCCGGTGAGATCACGACACTCACTCTGAAGTTGGCCGCTACCAAGACGTGACGTCCCGAGTGCGGGCTTGTGGCCCTCTGGCGTGCGCAGCAAAATAGCATCTCCGAAGTGTCTCGAGCTCTGCTCGCGCGTATTAGGCGGACATCATGGGAAGCCAGCTATCCAAAAGCCGAATCGTGGAATCCGCTCTCGGCAGCTGAGAGTTGATCAGCAGTTCGACGAGGTGGGCCTAAACAGGTCTCTTGTTCCCGCCCTGCTGACTTGTCCGAATGTGACCTGCCATTGATGTTTCATCCAGCGGCGTTTAGAGCCTCGGCCGTTTCTGTTATTCCGTGTGGCAGCTGGTGAGCAACTGGCGCTGACGCGGACGCTGCTGGTTGCCGTGCGGGCAAACGCCCGCTGGTCCTTGGATTTTGCGCATGACCAGTTCGCCTGCGGGCGTCGGTTCCGCATCCTGAACGTCGTCGGCCGAACCAACGAGCGAGTGAGGTGCGGGCAATTCAAGTATCGATCATGAGGACGCAATGGTCTGCCTCAATGTTCAAGTCGCAATTGAAATTCATCTGCCTCCGGGATCTTTTATCTATTCGACCTCATGCAACTCAACGGATTCGACCTGCGCGCTGCGCCGCTGATCTATCGCAAACGCGTGCTCGCCGAGCTTATTCGCGATGTCGGCCTGCCGATCCTTTATAGGACCATCTCGAGGAGAAGGGGCAGCTCATGTTCGATCACGACACCCCCTCGCCGCAGCAGCCTCAAACCCGGCTTACTTCGGTGGAGTTACTGATGATGCAGCATGCGTCCGCTGGCGCGGTGCGTGAGATTTGCGGGACCGTGTCCCGCAGTGTGCTGAACCGAGGTGCAGATCTCGCAACGGACGCCCGCACAACTTATTGATGCAACGAGATGTCTGCCTTGCCTTGCGTTCTCTTAATCAGCGGGTCGAAGGTTCGAATCCTTCATCGCCCACCATCCATTCCCGCACAAAATCAGGGTGTTGGCTGTTCTCATCCACGATGTTCCATGTCACGTTCGGCATGGAATTTAAGTGACATGACATGCAGCAATTACAACCTGTTCCCTGGTGGTTCCACGGGTTCGCATGTGCTCCACGCGACATGAACGTGACATGGAGCTAGCTGGAACTGAGATCCAAACAGCCGGTTGTCTCGGGCAAATCGCTAACGATATCGAGCCTTCACCGATAGGGTTCTCATGCAGACAGGCGGCATCGGCTCTGACCAAACGATGACTATCATGCCGAAGTGGGCGATTTCATTCTTGAAGGTATATTTGAGATCGCCAGCTTGTGCCGCTTTGCAGTCAACGGTCGCAAAGCTAACGGAGGCCGACGCTAATTCCTGCTCACGAGGGAAGCTGTGGGCCGCACTGATCGTGATGCCGCCCGAGGTATTAGTAGACCAAACTAAGCTGCCCTCTTGAACCAGATCAAATGGCTCCTTCCAGCGTCGCTGGCAGACTTTGGACACGGTGCCATAGACGGTGCGATCCTGGCCGCGCATCTCTCGCAACATGCATTTGTGGAAATTGGTTGGAGCATCCTGGACTGCAGGGAGAATGATGACCATTGCTCCGGCACCTACAACTGCTCCTAGGATAGCCGTCACTAGTGTATTTGACTTCATTCCCCTTCGCCCTACCTTTGGCGGCCTTCGGCTAGAAATATCATAATCGCTGCGGCCAAGCCGGCTAGCAAACCGCTGAAGTATGCGAGATTGAGAATGCCAATACGTTCGCCGCACGTCTGCTCGTCCAGGCCACCGAACCATTTCATGTAAGCCGTCAGAGCCAGCAAGATGATCATGCAAGCCGGTAATACAAACCGTGCAGGACCACCCATCCCTGAATTCCATATGACACGTGCAACCGGCCATCCGCCGAGAGTGACGAACCCCGCCCAAAGTCCCATCTTTGCAGCAACTATCGTTTCCGGGGCGACGCCGTAAGCAAGCATCATGTAATAGAGCAACGCCACGACAGTCGAAGAGGGACCACGAACGGACATTGGCCTCTCGACGCGATGGGCCAAGAGCTGACATCTTTCGGGACGATTAGCGGCGCGCTCAGCATTTGGTCGGCGATGGCTAGCGGGTGCTTATATTCACTTCGGCGAAGTATGCGGCCTGGGGGGCGCGACCCAGCTGTTCG